>JBAZWU010000004.1 GCA_041660185.1 Elusimicrobiota bacterium
TTGTAGAGAGCGGCGTTGGAGTCGTCGGCGACAGCGGTAAAAGCGCCGCCCATGCCCAGAGGACGGGCCCCCCATCCATTATCAAGAAAGGCCGCTTGGACCGGTAAGGAGATCCCCAAGAGCAGAGCTCCCAAAAGTGGGGAAAAGCAACGATGTTGTTTCTTCTCCCTATTCATCGGCCTTTCCTTTTGTTGCCTGACATAGGACATGTTCCTCCCAATTAATCTTCTCGCTACTAAGATGTCAAAATAGTGTTACATCTCGGCATTCGAAAGGTTATTTCTAGGTTACAGAGGGCGAATTTTCGATATATAGTGCGATATCGCACATTGGCATTTATTACGTCTATCCATTTTTTGAATGATTAAAACAGGCTGATTTTTAAGCTCAATTCATAAATTGAATATTTGAATTGTTTTGTTAACTGTATTAAAATATATCTATCCTCACGAACTCCTAGAAAGCGCTAAGAGGTGACTTATGGATAAAGTATCAGCGCTTATTCAGGCCTTGGCTTATTCGGTCCCACCTGTAGAATCGGAATCCTCAAATCAGTCGTGGCCATTCATCACAATTTCCAGGCAAGCAGGCGCCGGGGGATACACGCTCGCGAAAGCGCTCATGCACGAACTTGAACAAAAAGCGGACGATCCTTTCTGCAGCGGGTGGAGTATTTTTGGAGTCACGATGTGCCGCCAACTGCTCGAGAAACATCACCTTCATTTATCGCAGGAAACGCTTCGTAAAGAAGATTACCACTCTCAGTTGGAGGACCTGGGGTATCAGATTTTCGCCAGCCACAGTTCTCAGGAATATGTATTTCACCGCATTTCGACCGAGATACGGACCGCCGCCATCCGAGGGAAAGTCATCATTATCGGCCGCGGAGGATCCTGTTTGACCGGAGACTTGCCGAATGGAATTCATGTGCGGCTCGTCGCGTCTTTAGACGCTCGTGTTCATCGCATGCAAGAGCTTCAAAAATGTCCGGAAGCGAAAGCTCGGCAAATCGTCCATGAACGGGATGCGGCCAGAAGCCGCTACGTACACGATCGATTTGGGAGAGATATCGATGACCCGACTCTCTACGATGTGATCTGGAATACGGAACGGGTCGCTATCCCGGATGTGGCCCAGCAGTTGATGGCGATGATCCGTAGTCGCGCCGCGCGGCCGGTTCTGCAAGTATAATGAGTGCGTGACGACCCCCCTCTCCACCCGTCAGGAATCCGACAGCATGGGCGCCCTTGAGGTGCCAGCCAATCGTTACTGGGGCGCGCAAACCCAGCGCTCGCTGATCCATTTCGATATCGGTTCCGACACGATGCCTCCTGAGCTGATCAGGGCTTTCGGGATCCTGAAGAAAGCCTGCGCACTCGTCAATAAAGACCTGGGTAAATTACCCGCGGACAAAGCGGATCTGATCGTGCGTGCCGCCGACGAAGTGATCGCCGGCAAACTTCAGGATCATTTCCCGTTGCGCATATGGCAGACCGGTTCCGGCACGCAGACCAACATGAATGTGAATGAAGTCCTTTCCAACCGCGCCATCGAGCTGGCGGGGGGGAAAATGGGAACGAAACAGCCCATCCATCCGAATGACCACGTGAACCTGTCGCAATCGTCCAACGATACCTTCCCGGCGGCCATGCATATGGCGGCCGCGGTCGAGCTGGAGCAATCGTTGCTTCCCGCTGTCGAGGAATTACGGAAGGCTCTTCTCCATAAGCAAAAAGAATTTGATCGTGTTGTAAAAATCGGACGGACCCATCTGATGGATGCGGTTCCAATGACGGTCGGGCAGGAGTTCTCCGGTTGGGGGTCCTTGATAGAACGGGACCTGGCGCGGTTGCGGCAGGTGCTGCCCGGATTGCGCGAGTTGGCCATTGGCGGCACGGCGGTGGGGACCGGATTGAATACGCATCCGGAATTTGCCGAACGAGCGGCGAAGAAAATCGCTGAGCTGACCGGAATCCCATTTGTCTCCCATCCCAACAAATTTGCAGCGCTCTCCGCGCATGACGAGATCGTCTATGCCAGCGGCGCGCTCAAAACGTTGGCCGCCTCCCTGATGAAGATCGCCAATGACATCCGCTGGCTGGCCTCCGGACCTCGCTGCGGTCTCGGCGAAATGAAACTGCCGGAAAACGAGCCGGGGTCTTCCATCATGCCGGGCAAAATCAATCCCACGCAGAATGAAGCCATGACCATGGTGGCGGTGCAAGTGATGGGCAATGACGCGGCCATCGGTTTTGCCGGTTCACAGGGGAATTTTGAGTTGAACGTGTTTAAGCCGGTGATCATTCATAACTTTCTGCATTCCGTCAGGCTCCTGAAGGACGCCTGCCGGATGTTTGTTGAGCACTGCGTGAATGGGCTCTCATTGGACCGCGAGAAAATCCAGTGGTACGTTGACCACTCGCTCATGCTCGTGACCGCGCTCAGTCCGAAGATCGGCTATGACAAAGCCGCCAAAATCGCACATACGGCTCACCATGAAAATATTTCCCTTAAGGAAGCCTGTTTGAAATTGGGTTATCTAACGGCGAAGGAGTTTGACCAACTGATTAATCCAGAGGAGATGACCCATCCATGAGGCCACCCTCACCCCAGCCCTCCCCCTCAGCAGGGGGAGGGGGCAAAGGTTCCGAGGCAAGTGTTACTCCCCTCTCCCTGTTGAGGGAGAGGGACAGGGTGAGGGCGAGGTTAGGTAGCCTGCTGTTCTTTGGGTCGTTATTTGTGGGGTGCCAGCCGTCGGCGCATGCCTTGGGCCGGCGGCCCGAGGATGTTCCTGTTTATGAGTCTCAGCCGGAAAGTAGCCGATTCACCAGCCCGGCCAATCCTAATCCAGCCTATACCGCGCCTCGTTTTGACAACTCTTCGGCATCCGCTCCGGCCGCTGAACCCGAATCGCCGGCCGAGACTTCCAAAACCACATCGCCTTTGCCAAGCCACCGGGGACAAACGGTCACCTCTCCTTCGACACCCTCGTCTCCGGCGCCCAAGGCGGACACGCCAGCGTACAAACCGCTTCCTCCCGCGCCGCCCTTACAGCCCGACGCTTCGGAACCGTTACTTCCTGAAGACTTAATCAATCAGCATTAAAGACAGTTACAAGTACCAAGTTTCAAGTTACAAGAAAATTCCTTAACAAGTTCCGATTAGAGCTTGTCACTTGCGACTTGGAACTTGAAACTCGTTGTTATTTGATGATGGCGACGGTCCCGCGGGCTTTGTGTTCGCCGTCGCTGGATTTGATGAGGTAGAAGTAAAGCCCGGAGGCCACCGGCTCGCCGGCACTGTTCGTCAGGTCCCAGGTCGCTCGGCCATTGGAAGGGGTAAGGTTTTTGACCCAAAAACCGGAGAGCGTGAAAATTTTGACGGAAGCGCCATCCGGGATATTCGCAAAAGTCATCAGCCGATTGCCGGTGCGGCGAACGTCCCACGGGTTTGGATAGGCATAAACGTTGGTCAGCGAGTTCAGTTGAAAGGTAATGGAGCGCTGCTTGGCCAGTTCCACCGCCCGGCTGGCGTTGACCCGGCCCCACCCATAATAAATATCGTAACCTGGATCACCCAGATCGTCCGTTGAATCAAACAGAATCTGCTGCGCCTGTTCCGGAGTAAAGGTCGAGTCAATGGAAAAAATCAGGGCCATGACGCCGGCGGTAATCGGAGACGAGAAAGATGTTCCAGCGACCGTGTCCACTTCGCCGTGCCCGGGTCCCTGTAAACAGCCATTGCAGTTGGTGGTTAAAATAGCCGACCCTGGAGCGGACACGCCGATCTCCTGCCCGAAATTTGAGAAATCGGTCAGATGGTCATCTGCATCCGTGGCCGAGACATAAACAAGACCGGGCATTTGAGCGCACCCTCGGTTGATGCTGCTGTTGCCCGCTGACTTGATCACGAGGCCGCCTTTTGAGCGCATGTAATCCGCCGCCTGCAGGATCACCACGGAATCGCAGAAATCCGAGCCGAAACTCATATTCAAAACTTTAATCCCATGGTCAGCCGCGTAGATAATGGCAGAGGCCATCACCACACTGTAAGAAAAATCATCGGCGCCCTCGACGATCTTGATGGGCATGATACTGGCGTTATAAGCCACCCCGGCCACATCAAGGTTGTTATCACCGATGGCGGCAGCGGCTCCGGCGACCGTTGTTCCATGCCCTTCCTGATCGGAGGTGTCGAGATTCCCTTCAGCGACGTTGACCCCCGGCACCAGATGTCCCGCGAGATCGGGGTGCGTTGGCATGACCCCTGTGTCAGCGATGGCAATGGTTATTCCTGCTCCGCTTGTTGTGTCCCATGCGGCGGGACAGGCGGTTTTGTTGAGATGATACTGGGAACTCAAAAGAGGGTCATTGGGAATCTTTTGGGCGAACTGGACGGTATCCAGTTCCGCAAATTCCACCTCGTTTCCCATTTCAGTTTGGATTCGGTTAATCATTTCTTCGGGAGTCACGCCCGCCGGGACAGAGAGAACTTTTACGCCGATCGGTGAAAGGGTGTGCTTCTCAGTCACTCGAAGATGAGCCAGAGCGGCCGTCCGCTTTGCAGCGGTGGCTTGTGACCGGAACTTCACTAGGATATGGTCGGAGGCTCGCCGGGGAACGGTTGAACGTGCGACAGGTGCTTTCGCGGCGGCCCCCCCGCCGAACCACAGGGTCAGACCGATGAGCAAGCCGATGGATTTCTGAGTCCTCATGGCCGTGAATCCTTTCCTTTTCGAGCGGGGGCCGGCTGGAGCGCTTTGCGTTCGTCGGGATTCAGGACATCGTAGAGGTTCTGATACCCGGATTCGTCTAAAATGGGATGTTCAAAATTGGCCTCCGTGACTGTTTTTTGACGGGAGGGGCGGGAGGATTGGGTCTGGCCGAAGCGCAAAACGAGCGAGAAGTAGTGACTGGTTCCCAACTCACCAAAGGGGACCCATGCGTAGGACAATTCCTGTCCCCATAGAAAAAGACCGAATCCGGAGGAAAAGCCGGACATCAGACTGAGTTCTTTCGTATGGCTGGTGTTGTATCCGCAACGAACGGTAAAGACGTCTTCATAAATGTATTCCGCTCCAATCGACCCGCTGAGCAGTCCGGTTCGCCGATAAACGCCTTCGGCTGACACATTCCAATCCGAATCCAGGGCATAGAGTCCTCCCAGGCGAAAAGCCATCGGCAACGGGTCTCCCTCGTTCACAAATTTTAAATTGGGTCCCAGATTGGCAGCGACCGCTCCCAGCGAGAATCGGTCCATGGGTTTATAGAGAACGCCGAGGTCTGCGGCGCCGGTCATCGCGGAGGCGTCGGAGATTTTGGCGGTGATCGCCTTGGCGGCTGCGCCGAATGACCAATGGTCGCGCCAGCGCTGGCCATAAGCCAGGGAATAGGCGGCATAATACGAAGAGAAAGTCCCCATCGGGGTACCGATTTCATCGCGCCGGTCCAGGTCCCCCGAGCCTAAATATTGGATCGATGATCCAAACCCTCGGCGGGTGCGACCCGTGACGGGCTCTTTCGTCCCCAGAGGATGGACGTAACTCAGGTATTCGTAGTGAACAGATTCGAGGTAGGGTTGATGCGTTCCGGCCAGCTGAGGACATTCCAGAAAACCAAGTCCCGCCGGATTCCAAACGGTGGCATAAGCGTCCTCGGCACGGGCGGAGTAGGCAGCTCCCAGGGAGGCCGGACCGGCGCCGACCGGGATGTCCAAAAAACTGGCGGCTTCTGTCCCAGCCGCCGCATAAAGAGTCCGGGAGAGGGCGCTGGCGATCAAAAAAACGATGACTCGGTATTCCTGTCGATAATTCATGGAAGGTCTCTAATTCAGTCCGGAAGACAGCAGGGGCTGCGACACCCGGTCCGTGTTAGGGGGTAAAACGGGTTGTTCCCGAACCAGTTCCGCCGAGACATGCCCGATGAAAACCTCCGACCGCATTAAGACCGGCAGATGCCGGTCATCTGCCGTGACCCATACCATTAGTTTCTTCCCTTTGGGGATAAAAATTCCCGGCTCCCGCAGAAGCGGTTCCAACCGGAAGCAGTCGAATCGGCCTGCTTTAACCTTTACCCGTTCGCGTTTCGTCACTCGAACAAGCAGCGGCCAGGTTTTAGCCCCGCTATGAACGTCGATCGTATAGGAAAGACCCACCGCGAGCGGCTGCGTGCGAACATAGTAAAGACTGCTCAAGATGTCCAGGACATCGGGAGGAATGGCTCCTTGCTTGTGTTCAAACGATTGTTTATCAAAACGTTCTTCCTGCTCGATAAAGGAATGCTGGACTTGATCCAGCTCGACGATCTGATGCGCCCGGTATTTCCCTTCATGCAGGTTTTTTTCGTACCGCAGGGAACGGGGTCGAATGGCGTCCAGCCAGGCTTCGTTGCGGTCTTCGACATGATAAAAAGTATCCACGATCCCGGTGGAGCGCGCTTCAGAAATAATGTGGTAAGCCACGGTACTGGACGTTAGGTCCAGGGGATTCACCGACAGCGTTGAATACCCCCCTGTGATGGCTCCCCATCGGATCGCAAAGAGCAGGGATTCCCCAGCCTGAAAAGGAGTTGAATAAGGTGTCACGGGAGCCGGATTTAATGGGATTTCCCCAAAAGCCAGTCCCTGAAAGAGAAGACAAAAAACCAGAGTTATTTTTCGGGGGATCACAGACTTTCTTATGCGGGGTTTTTAACCGGTTTGCAACTACTTTTTGCGGGGGGGATCAGACGGAAGAAGATCAAAATCCAGCTGGCGTTTGACGGGGTTGGCCGCCGCGAGTTGGATACGGACGGATTGGCCCATCTGAAAGATCCGCCCGGTGCGTTTGCCGCGCAGCTGCAAGCGGACCTCATCGAAAAGGTAGTAATCCCCCTGAAGGTTGGAAATATGGACAAGGCCTTCAACGAAAAATTCCTTGAGCTGGACAAAAATACCAAAAGCGGTGACGCTGGAAATGACCCCCGAAAAACTCTCTCCGACGTGAGGCTCCATCAGCCGGACTTTTTGAACATCCAGGTATTCCCGTTCGGCATCCACGGCGACGCGTTCCCGCTGCGAGGCGTGGGGCGCGATCTTCGCGAGCAGCGGTTTCCAGCGCGTCTGGCGATCGGTGGTGAAATGATGAAGCCGTTCTTTGATCAACCGGTGGACGATCAGGTCAGGGTAGCGGCGAATGGGCGAGGTGAAATGAGTGTAGCAGGAAGACGCCAACCCGAAGTGCCCCGCATGGGTCGTTGAGTAAACCGCCTGTTTCAAACTACGCAACACCATCATGTGGACCATCGGTTGAGTCGGTTTCCCTTCGGCCGCCTGCAGAAGATGTTGCAGGGTGCGCGGGTCGTCCGTCCCGAAGCCCCTGGGAAACCGGAGGCCGATCAATTCCAGGGATTGGCGAAGCTTCACCAGTTTTTGGGGATCCGGTGCTTCGTGAATGCGATACAGGAAAGGCCCCCGGCTCATGTGACGGGCCACGGCTTCGTTGGCCAGGATCATGAAATCTTCAATCAGGCGGTGGCTCTCCAGGCGCTCCCGCCGCCGGATATCCAGGGGGCGTCCGTGCGGATCTGTTTTAACATCCGGTTCCGGAAAATCAAAATCCAGCGATCCGCGTGTGGTGCGCTGCCGCCGGATCAGTCGAGCCAGATGGCTCATTTCCCGGATATCGCCATGGATGGCCGAGGGTAGCCCCGGCAACGTCTCGCCTTTGAGGATTTGCTCGACTTGTTCATAGGTGAAGCGGCGGACACTGCGGATGGCGCTTTCAAAAATTCGATGCGAACTCACCGTCCCTTCCGTCGTCAGATCCATCTCACAAGACAGCGTCAAACGGATCTGCTCCGGCCGCAGGCTGCAGAGACCGTCGGAAAGAGAAAACGGCAGCATGGGCAGAACAGTACCGGAGAGATAAACACTGGTTCCCCGCCGATAGGCTTCCTCATCCAGAACCGAGTTCTCACGGACATAATGGGAGACGTCGGCAATATGGACGCCCAGGCGCCAGCCTCCGTGGGGAAGCGATTCAATGGAGACGGCATCATCAAAATCTTTCGCATCCGCTCCATCGATCGTGAAAATGCGTTGATGAAAAAGGGTTTCCCGCCCGGCATACGCGTCGGGCAATACGGTCTCGCCGAAGACGCCCGCTTCCCGCTCAACCTCCAGAGGGAACACGTCCGACAAATTGTATTTATGGATCACGGCCTGAAGCTCAACACCGGGTTTGGACCGCGGCCCTAGAACGTCCGTCAGTTCCGCGGTGGCGGTGGTTTTAGCGCCCGGCCACTGGGTGATCCGGGCGACGACCAGCTCCCCGTCACCCGGATGAAAATGATGGAGCTGAAGAAGCCGGATGGGTTGGAGAGAATTTTCCAGCAGGACGACAGGCGATCCATTCACGCGTCCGAACGAGCCCACGACCGTGTCGCGCGCATGCTCCAGGACTTTCAAAAGACGTCCGCTCCGGCGAGGCGCTTGAGGCGACGAGGTCACCTCCGCGCTAACCCGGTCGCCGTCCATGGCCAGCGCGAGGCTTGGCCCGTCGATCAGAACATCGCTCAGATCCGGTTGATCGGAGAGCACAAATCCGACCCGTCCTTTGAGTTGCAAGGTTCCTTCGACAAAACGATTGCCGGCCTGTTTCCGGGCCGGGAGGAGCGGAGCAGCGGGAGGACGGGCTGGCGTGCGTCCGGCGTGGTTCGGCCGCCGGTGGCGATGGGGCTTGGAGAAAGGATGTTTCACGGAGCGAGGGGCGCGGGAATCGGGTCAAACCGGATCCCGTACGTAAACCCGGGCCGTTTCTTTTGAGTCCAGACGACCCGTCCCGAAAGCTGGAGGGGGGACTCTTTATCAGCGGCCAGATGCAGGCGGATTTTCTTTTTCGAGGCGAGCGTGTTCCGGCTTCGGACCATCGCTCCCTGTTCCGAGATGTTGACAAAATAGCCTTCTCCGATCACCATGCGGCCCCTGGGATCATAAAGATCCAGAGGAACAGTCGAATGGATGCGGGGCGATTGACGGCGTTCCGGCTTCATAGAGGCTCCTTCGGGCGGGGATGGCTTCACGAGTCTCTCTTATTAAACCGTTTTTCAGATCGAATGCCAAGGGATAACCGGAAGAACCCCATTAACGTTTGCGGATTACGGAACTGTAAAAAAGGACGACCGCGACCACACCTGAAAAAAACACGATATTGACCATTCCAAAGGCTTTGAGCACGATATCTTCGGACTGAAGGCTGGCGGGCAGCATGCCGATGATGCAGATCCACACGCCGATCACCCACGTGAGGCTGATATCGTCCGAGCATCGCCGCCGGATGATCCGCACGATGAGCGGAATATTGAAGAAAGGCATCAAAATGGCAGATAGAAGGCCAAGAGTTTTCATATCATGAACCCACATCATAGCAAGTCCCCTCGATGTCATTCCCCGCGGTCACTGGCGGGGAATCTATAAAGTCGTCGGCGGGCCTGGATCCCCCGCACCGTCCTTCTGTTGAATCGAACAGTCGGTGCGACCCCGTCGATGAGAACATCGACGGGTGGTCGGGGCCGCCAACAGCCGCGGGGGATGACAAGAGTTGCGCAACTATTATGATTTCTCGTTACAATGCGGTTGTTTATGCCCTGATGGCTACCCTGATCGCGGGATGTGTCCCTCTTCCGCGAGAGGGCCCGGCTGCTCCATCGTCAGCGCCTCCTTCCGTCAAAGCCAGCGCGGCATTCCCCGCCCGCATCGCCGTGTTGCCTCTTTCCAATCAAGCCGGCAGCGCCGATGGGGCCGTTATTTTACGCTATCTCGCGGTCAGGAAACTGAATCGTGATTTGGGATATTTCGTTTCCCGGCCTGATGAGACCGATCAAATCCTGCATGAACGCACGCTCACGGGACCTGAAATTCCTATCCAGGTCGCGATCGCGCGGCAGAACGCCGGGATTCTTGCGGATTGGCTCGGAGTGGATGGGGTATTGCACGGAGAACTCCAGGCCTATCATCGCGCCAAGCTCACGGTCTGGGTGCGCTCCCAGGTGAAGGCGCGCTTCTGGCTGACCGACCGGCAAGGGAAAACCCTCTGGGAGAACGCCAAAGATTCCGATCAAAGCAGTTTCGGCGGCGGCCACACCTCCATCGCGAGTTTTCTGACGGACAGTGCGATCCCCCCCGACGTGATGGAAAAAATCCGTGCCTCCGATCTCTCCGAGGCGGCGCTCGATCTGGTCGATGACGCTTTCGGCACCTTCCCCAAACGTTAAAATGATTTGCTTCAATGTGGTGAACAATTCATGAAGACTCAACCGTCATTGTTCCCGCGCGCGGCGATATTGTTGGCAGGAGAAGCCTTGCTCCTGTGGGGGCTGTGGTGGGGCATGGGACGGGAGACTGCGGCGGTGAATCAGGCGGTCAGCGAGATTTCGGATCTCAAAGACCCTTCCCCTTTCCGTGCGGCGCTGATGGGACACCTCGGGAAAATCCGCATCGGCCTGCAGGGTTATCTGTGCAGCCAGGACGCATCCTTATTGAAACAAGTTGCCGACAGCCGGCAGGACTTTGAAGCCTCACTCCCCGAGTTCGCCCACCAGAACCCCAGCCTGTTCCCGCCGGAGGCCGCCCGGGAAATCCGGAACGCTTTCGATCTGTTCAAGGAAGCGGTCGATCGGACGCTCGAGGCCAATACCCGCCGTTTGTCACAGTGGGGAGTGCTGGAACAGAACTTCACGCGGATTCTTTTCCTGATCGAACACAAGGTGCGGCCGCTCATCCGGAAGGACCAGCCCGACGGGGAAGAACGAAGCGAGGCGATTCTGAATATTGAGAATCAACTGCGCGCCTGGCAGCAGAATCTCGTTCTGGTCTGGGCGCAGCCCTCGGACGCCGCCAAAGAACTGACCTTTGAGAATGATAACCGGGGCGAATCCTATCTGGATCTTTACGGGCGGATGCAGTTGCTGCCGGTTGAGCGAAAAACACAGCGCGAAATCCTTACGCTTTGGAAAGCCAACAGCCATCTGGCCCGGGAAAGTGTTGCCATTGAAACGAACGTGAGCCAGACGGTGAGCACCATGGATGCTCAGCGTTCCCATCTGACCGAGACGCTGAACCATTTCCTGCCGGTGATGCCGCCCGCGCAGCTGGAGATCCGTAAACAGGAGTTTTTCTGGAGGATCCGGCTTCATACGGCCGCGGTGTGTCTCCTGGCTTTTCTAGGGCTTGTTTCGCTCGTTGGTTTTGCGCTTGTCCTGTACCGCCAGGGACGCCGTTATCTGTTTTCTGCGGGCCCCGCGCCTTCGGGGCTGACCTTTCAGATGGATTTGAAGGGGGTTGTGACGAGCTGGAGTGTCATCGCGGAAGAACTCTATGGCTACCGGCCGTCCGAGATGCTGGGGCAGTCGATCGTCAAGCTCTTTGAATCCGAGTCTGAGATTAACCGCCTTTATGCGGAGCTTCAGGCCGCCCGTCAGATCTTTTTTGAGACAACGCATAAGACCAAACCCGGAGCCTCCCTCCAGGTCCGCATCGAATTCCGGCCGATTGCCGGCCACCCTACGACCATCGGCATCATCTGTACCCCGCGTTAACCGGAAGGCCTTTTGACCCAATAGCGGCCCCGGGCCCCTTCTGTCAAGCTCCCGGTTTCCATTCAAAATACCCTTGCTGTAAGGCCATCCTCGGTCTAGACTCAACTCACCGATATGGGGATACTTCTACATCGTCGATCCACCGCGTTCTGGTTTGTCCTGGCGTGCGCCGTCATTTCATGGGCGGGATTCGCTGCGTATTGGGGGACTCACGGGCTGGTCCGTTCGTTTGATTCCGTCTCAGAATCCCACCGGGCCTTGGAGAAATTGCAAACGATCCAGGTGCTGATGGAATCCGCGGAGGCGTCGGTCAGCCGTTACGTCATTACGGGCGACCCCGCCAGCCTGTCGCCGTATCAGGAGGCCCAACGGGTCATCCCGCAGCGGTTGCGCCAGATCAAATCACGAAGCCCAAAGCCGCTGAATCGGCTGGTCCTGGTTCATCTGCAGTATCTCTCGAATATCGTCGCGGCGCGGAAAGCCGGAGGGTATGCGGCGGCGGAACAGTGGGTGTTATCCGAAGATAATGTTTCCGTTCGCCAGGCGCTGGCGCGCGGGCTCTCCGACCTACAGGAAAAGGAAAGCGCTCAGGTTCGCCGGCGCTCAACGACCACCTCCCGTCATTCGTCAAAAGTCACCGCTGGGCTGGTCTTATTCGCCTGCGTCAGCCTTGGATTTTTGGCGGGGGCCTTTGGTCTGCTGCGCCGGGAGTCCGACGGGCGTGTTCTGGCCGAAAGCGAGACGGAACGCATGGAAACGTTTTTGCATTCGATTATTGAGCGGATACCCTATCGCATTCTGGTGAAAGAAGCGACGAACCTGCGCTTGACCCTCGTCAACAAAGCGGCGTCAGAATGGCTGGGCCGATCGGAAACAGAGTTGTTGGGCAGCAATGCCTATGATTTGCGTCCGCACGAAGAGGCTCAACACGAAGTTCAGCAGGACCGCCAGGTTTTGCGGGATGGGAAAGCAGTCAATATCCCGGAAGAATCTTTAGTCTTGCCCAGCGGGGAAGCGCGTACTCTTCATACACAGAAAGTCTCTATCCCGGATCAAAATGGGGCCCCGGCCTATCTCGTCACGATTTCGGAAGACATTACCGAGCGCAAACAGGCGCAGCGGATGTTGGAACTCTCGCGGGATGCGGCCGAGGAATCGGCGCGCGTCAAAGCGGAATTTCTCCGCAACATGAGCCACGAGTTCCGTACGCCGCTGAGCATCATTATTGGAATGACGTCGCTGCTTCTGGATTCCGAACTCTCGGACGAACAACGCCGCTTTGCCTCGACGGTGCAGCGGGCGGCCGGCGGGTTGACCCATTTGACCAAGGATATTCTCGATTTCTCAAAAATGGAATCCGGAACCTTTACCCTCGAGACGCAGGAGATCTCGATCCGTCCGGCCGTGGACAGTGTGGTGGCCATGTTTTCCGAGCAGGCGCGGGCCAAGGGAGTGGGCCTGGTCAGCCTGATCCCCAATGAAATTCCGGCCACGCTCCTCGGTGACGGGATTCGTTTGCGGCAGGTTCTGACGCAGCTGGTGGGAAATGCCGTGAAGTTTACATCGCGCGGTGAAGTGATTCTTCGAATCACCAAGGCGAAAGAGGACGAGACGCGTCTGTGGTTGACCTGCCGGATTACAGACACCGGCATCGGGATTGATCCGGATGTCCAAAAACATTTGTTTGAAGTATTCCGCCAGGGAGACGGTTCGCGGACCCGCCAGTTCGGCGGGACGGGGCTAGGGTTGGCCATGTCCAGACGGATCGTGGAGTTAATGGGAGGGGAAATCGGTTTTGAAAGTGCTCCCAAAGAAGGATCTTCTTTCTGGTTTACACTTCCCTTTCAGAAACGAGGATCATCTTTCTCGCCTATTGATCAACCCTCGTTGCCGTGGACGCGGGCGCGGGTGCTGGTGGTTGACGAAAATGAAACCGTTCGTCAGTTGCTTCGTCAACAACTGGGGACCTGGGCGCTTGCCAGTGAAGGAGTATCCAGCGGGGAAGCGGCCTTGACGCTGCTCCGGCGCGAACAGAAAGCCGGCCGGCCTTTCGCGATCGTGCTTTTGGATATGCATCTGCCGGATATGGAAAGCGTTGATTTCGCTCGGGCCGTGAAACAAGACCCCCATGTAGCTCAGACGCAGTTGTTGGTCATGACCACTTCTGATTCACCGCTCGATCCAGCGACGGGTTCGTCCCTTGGTTTTTCTGGATGGATTTTCAAGCCGCCCCAGCCGGAAGCGCTGTTCGAGCATCTGTCTCTCCTCATTGAGCCCGTTCGGCAGGATCATCCACGAGCGGCCTAAACAGGCTCAGCGGAAAATTCGTAGGCATCAAATCCCGTCAATTTCGCCTGAATAAAACGGCCGCCCCGCGGCTCAACGGTCTTTTGCAGCAGGCGCACCACCGCATCGATTTCCGGCGCTTCCCGGCACGTGCGTCCGAACACGTCTCCGGCCTCAGAATCTTCCAGGAGAACAGTTTCCACTTGTCCAATTCGCTGTTGCGCTTTGGCAAGAGCCACGTCGTAGTACGCCTCAGTCAGCGCCGCCAGCCGTTCCTGTTTAACGTCTTCGGGGATCTGGTCCGTCCGCCGGGCAGCCGGTGTTTCTTCCTCCGGGGAGTAGGCGAAAGCCCCCAGATAATCAAAATGGCCTTCCTGCACAAAATGGAGGAGGCGATCAAACTGAGCGTCAGTTTCACCGGGAAATCCAACGATGAACGTGGTTCGTAGTGATAAATGGGGCGCTTTGGAATGCAGGCGATCGAGCAGATGCCGGATATCGGATTCATCTGTTTTGCGCTGCATCTCCGATAAAACACGGGAATCGATGTGTTGAAGGGGGATGTCCAGGTAAGGGAATTTCTTAGGTTGTTCAACGAGTGTTTCGAGCAAAGCATCGGAAAAGGAAATGGGATGCATGTACATCAACCGGATCCAGCGAATGCTTGGGATCCGGCTGACCGAACGCAAGAGTGCCGGAAGGCGACCCGTCGCCTTGAAATCGCGGCCCCAGTCGCCGGTATCCTGGGCAATAACGAGAAATTCTTCCACTCCCTGCGCCGCCAGCTCACGGGCTTCTTGAAGGATGGCCTCCTCCCGCCGGCTTTGTACGGGACCACGGATCCTGGGGATAACACAGAAGGAACAGGGATGACTGCACCCTTCCGACAACCTCAGGTAGGCGGTGGGGCCGGTGGTTTGGCGGGTCCGAGGAACATCCGGGTCCATAAACCCGCCGGGGTTGGCCCGATCGAGAAAACGGTCACGCGGTTTATCGAGAAAATCCGGGACTTGCGACAGCTGCCCGGTCCCGAGAAAAGCATCCACTTCCGGCAGTTCATCGAGAAGTGACGGGCCGTGCTGCTGAACCAGGCAGCCGGTCACGAGGAGTTTCTTCCCCTTTGTCTTTAATTGAGCGGCCTGAAGGATCGTTTCAACGGATTCCTTTTTTGCGGCTTCGATAAAGGAACACGTGTGGATGACAATGGCATCCGCTTCCGCCGGATTGGTCACCACGTCATACCCGCGCGCCCGCAGTAACCGGGTGAGGTTCTGGGTGTCGACCTGGTTTTTGGGGCAACCGAGCGTTACGATGGATACTTTTTGTTTCGCAGGCATAATAGGAACCCCTACAGTTTAATGTTTTCCAACAAAAAATATCCCAAGAAAATGCGCAATGCAGGTAGAATGTTGGAAGAAGAGGAGATAACCATGAGCAAAAAGCTTTTTGTGGGCCGGTTGCCTTATGATTTTACCGATGAAAAACTGAGGGAGCTTTTTACCGGCGTCGGCACGGTGCTCTCGGCGGTGATGGTCCAGGACCCGAAACAGGGACGGTCGCGCGGGTTCGGATTCGTGGCCATGAGCACGGAAGAAGCATCCCTGGCGGCCATTGCCAAGTTGAATGGAACTCATTTAGGAGAAAAAGATATTTGGGTGACGGAGGCGCGGGAGAAGCCCCGGCAGCCTCAGGCGGCGGCTCCTCGTCATCCCCCACGAGAAGACCGACGTCCATTTTCTTCAACGGATCGGAGGCCCTTTTCTGCCGGACGGGAGGGCCATTTTATGGGGCCACGATCCAGAGGGCCTGGCGCCGATCGTCCTCCCCGCCGATTTGGGGGTGGTGGACCACCATCCCGTCCCGGAGGTTCCTCAGATCGTCGTCCAGCCTTCGGCAAGTTTGGCGCTCGACCCGCGGGATCCTCCGATCGTCGTCCAGCCTTCGGCAAGTTTGGCGCTCGATCTGCGGGATCCTCCGATCGTCGCCCAGGCTTCGGCAAGTTTGGCACTCGACCCGCGGGATCCTCCGATCGTCGCCCAGGTTTCGGCAAGTTTGGCGGTCGTTCCGGGAATCGACGGCCGAGTAGCCCAAAGTTTTCGCAGAAATAATAGAAGTAAAAGGAGATTAATATGTCCGAGGTGTCCGAGTCTGAATACAAAGGTAATCCCATGATCGTGATCAAAGCCACTCCGGAAGACAAATTCCCGTTCCAGTTTGGCCTCAAAAAAGCCAAGTTGGTTTTGGCTCACGTTGAGGACATTAAGAAGTTTGTTGAGAAACACGGCGGATAAAAAAGACCGGCCGCCAGGTGTCTGGCGACCGGCTTGTTTATTCGAAAAGTGTTACGTCAGGCCAGGAAGGATAGAAAATAGTAACGTCCTGCGGCCGTGTCGAAGTAAATACTTTGTACGGCATAGTGGGTTTTGGCAAGGGTAACGGCCAAAAGGGCTAACATCAACCATCGAGCTTTCATACTTTCATCCTCCGCCAACATTATACCGCACTATCTCATCAACTTGTAAATGGGGCAAAAGGCTCATTGTGTATTCTTAGTCAAATTCGTATCTAAATAACGATCTGTTTTAGAATTAATGAGACTGCTTCATTTTGAAGCGGGCCAGGCTTGTCTGGGCTGTTTGCTGGATAGCTGGGTTTAAATCTTGGGCTAGTCCTTCTAAAATTGGAAGCAGGGTGGAGTCTTGCAGATAGCCCAAAGCATCAATGGCCAATAGTTGAATGGGGAGATCAGGATCTTTCACCAAGGATTGAGCGGTTTCCATCCCGCTGGAATCTCCCAACACCGCGAGCGCTCGCGCGGCAGCGGCTTGAACCGAATGATCCGGATCCTTCAGCATCGGTTTGATATCGCCCAGGATTTGAGCGCCTAAAAGAGCCCGGGTTCCATCAATAGCGTTGGCGCGAACTGCTGGATCGGTATCCCGAAGGCTTTGTTTCAGTCCTGCCGCCACAGTCGGTCCGGTCCGTTGGCCCAACGCCACAACCGCGGTTCGCCGCACAGAAGCCATCTGGTTTTTTCCTGCCTGCAAAAGGGCGTTCGTCGCGTTTTCACTTGGGATCTCCGCCAAGGTGTGAACCGCTTCGATCCGAACAGTTTCTTGAGAATCCGCCAGCGCTTTCAGGAGAGCGGAAACGCTTTCGGCTCGATAGACGCGGCGAAGCGCACAGGCCGCGCTTCCCCGGACTTCCGAAGAAGGGTCTACCGATAAACGTTCGCGGATGAGAGGTTCAGAGGCGGTGTCGCGCAGCTGTCCCAGCCCATCCAAGGCTCGCGCCCGGACAAAAGCGTCTTTATCTTGGACCGCCTTTCGCAAGGCCCCTGTCGCTGACGGATCCTGTGTCCTCGAGAGTGCTACGGCGGCTTCGCGGCGTTGAGCCGTAATGGTTGAAGTCAATTGGTCATATTCGGACGGTGTGACAGCCGGTAGCGAACCGGCCAAAAAAAGGAACATCATGACGACCAGAGAGAAATACATTAGGGGATTTCGAGCCGCATTCCGAGGTTCCAGTGTGTTTCCTGTTGTCTATAAAATTGTCCATGGGGCCGGTGGCCGGTGCCAAACTCGCTGAAGATCGAAAGACCGTACTGATCTAATGAATCATGCACAATTTTTACGCCAAACTGGGAATTAAAAGTCGGATTCCATCCCACCCGCTCCCAGGACTGAAGATCATTTGCCCAGAAGGTTTGCGCGTGACCGGCCGCCCACCAATTCGACCGCCATTCGAGGCCGGCCTGTACCGCGACGTGTTCCTGAGAGGCATGAACCAGGCGGATAATGTAGTCAGGGCCGCCGTAGAACCGCCAGTGCTCGCACGGCTCATAAGCCAGAAGCCATTTCCAGGCATCGATCGCGTTCTTTTCCGCGAGAACCCCTGTTCGTTTAATATAGTCGTCTCCCAGGTGCGAGCTGACATGATAAGGGAGAAGGCGCATGGACCAGCGTCCCATGCGAACGTCGACCGGCATGGTGGCGTAATAATCAACCACCTGAAGATCTTTGGTGTCGGCCGCCAGATCAAAGCGGGAAAATATGCCTCCGGCGATGCTCCACTGCAGATAAGTCTCCTGTTCCCAAGGCAGTTTCCAGCGATAGAGTCCTAAATAGTCACCTGCAGCGATTTCTCCAAGACATTCCCGGGACACCGGCATGACCAGCCGCATCGCCAGCTGAATTTCCCGCGGGTCTGCCACAAGCGGCCGGAAAACCTCTTTCGCATTGGCGAAAAGACCCAGGGATGAATCAGAGTTCATGAACGCATGGACAACAGAAAAGCTGAAAAGCATGGAGGCTATAAAAATAGAAAAGCGCTTACGGAACATGAGTGATCTCCGCGGCGACATGGCCGATGAAAACTTCCGAACGCATTCTGACGGGGACATGCCGATCGTCATCCGTTAGCCAGATTTCCATCTTGTTCCCTTTGGCAACAAAAATACCAGGTTCACGCAGCAAGGGTTCGATGACGACGCAGTTAAATGTCCCGCCCGACACTTTGATCCGCTCACGCTTTTTGACCGAGATAAGCAGGGGCCACATTTTGCTTCCGTTGAAGACATCGATCGCAAAGGTTTCTCCGGGAGCCAGCGGAAGCGTTCTCGCGAAGTATAAGCTGCCGAACACATCCCGGATGCCCGGAGGCACCGGTCCTTCCTTATGCTCTCCTCGTTGTTTGTCAAACCGGTAACTGTGTTGCATAAAGCGTCCGCACGTCTGGTCAATATCAGCGGACTCTTCAATCTGGTAACGGCCCTCTTTGATACGCTTGCTGTAACGTACTGTTGTCAGGGATTGCTGATCAAGCCAGGCGTCGTTATGGTCTTCCACGCGATAAAAAGTGCTCACAAAGCCGGATGAGCGCGCATTCGACGTCAGATGGTAAGTCGGACGACCCTGAATGGTTTCGAGGCCTTCCACGGCCAGTTCGGCCCGACCCGCGGTCACAACGCCCCACCGGATAACATAAGAAAACCGTTCGTGCTCAGGGAACGCTTTATTATCGGCGGTTGGCCACGGATACGGCAGGCACGTGCTGGAAACAGTCACCTGGGTGGATGAGGAAATAATTGTCACTGTTGACGAAGAAATCTCCGCCATCGCGAACGAAGCGGTTGCTCCCAGAAGAATAACAATAAAAATCCGCTGAATCATGGAAAGTATTCTAGCAACTTCACAATCTCCTGCGGTTTCTGGTCGTCGAAATAGCGGTTACTTTTAAAGCGTCAGATAGGCGCTGTAATCGCGGAGGCGTTTGCGGCGTTCCCGGTAATCCGGCAGGCCTGATTCAACCACTTCCCAGAAGCGGGGGGAGTGATTCGGTTGCCGAAGGTGGGCCAGCTCATGCACCAGGACGTATTCGAGAAGCTCGGGAGGCATCATGGCCAGCCGTGCGTTCAATCGGATATGCCCGCGGCTTGAGCAACTGCCCCACCGGTGGCGGGCCAGCCCCACACTCAGGCGCTGAGGCCAGGTTCCCACACGCGTCGTTAGAACCGGCAGGAGCGTTTTGGCGTATTTCTCCACTTCCAACCGGTAAAACGTAAGGGCTGTCTTCCGGCAAAGGGGGGCATCAACTGACAGATTGAGCGCGCGCAATTCTCCCCATACAGGGAAGATCTCGCCCGCCTCGAATCGCCAGACCGGCAGCAGTCGGAGGCGCGCCCGTACTCGCTGTTGCGTACGATGGATCCAGGGGAGATGCTGCCGAATGAACGTGTCCACAAGCGGCAAGGGCGCCCGGAAGGGGACGCGCGCCACGACCGAGCCATCCGGATCAATCTGAAGCCCCAGCGTGCGCCGGCGGCTTCGCCTGAGCCGATAGGTCAATTCGTCGGATTTATTGACGGACAAGGCCGTAAATAACACTTGTTTTACCTCCCGCAATAGCGCTTTAATATAGCTAGAAACACCCGCCAATTGAAAAGGAGGGTATCATGGCTGTTGATCAAGTGCAACCCGCCACACTGGAACATCATCCGTCGACGACCACCGTGCAGCCAATAGAAACCCTGCCTCCCCCGCCCCCTGCTGATTCATTGAAATCGGTCTATCAACAGAGTCTTCTGGATCTGGTTTCCCGGGAAGAAGATGAGTTTTTATCGCGGGAAGACCATCGAAAGATCAGTCAGTTTTTAATGGCGATGCTTTGGGGAAGTCTTGCCGTCGCTTTGGTTGTTGCGGTGTATGTGTTAATCGCCAACGGTCACTGGATCACGCGCTACCTGCCGCGCTGACCGGAATTTTATCATCTCTCCCGAATAACCCGATCGGGTTAACCGGCACGCTCCACGCTATCCCTCCTCGGCTGATATAATACGGCACCTTCGGTACGGTCGCCTGAAGGGCGACCGTTTTACCGATGGCCACCGCTACAATAGAAAAAAGGAGGCGGAGGTGGTTTTTAATTCCTCAGACGAAATCTTGCGCCGGCGGACCTTTGCGATTATTTCGCATCCGGACGCCGGGAAAACAACTCTGACGGAAAAACTGCTCCTCTATGGAGGAGCGCTTCAACTCGCCGGATCCGTCCGCATGCGCAAGAATGAACGCGCGTCGGCCTCCGATTGGATGGAACTCGAGCGCAAACGCGGGATTTCCGTCAGCTCAACCGTTCTTCAATTCGACTATCGCGGCACCCACATCAACCTGCTCGATACGCCCGGCCACAAAGATTTTTCCGAAGATACCTACCGGGTTTTGACCGCCGTGGACTCCGTCATTATGGTGATCGATTCCGGTAAAGGCATTGAAAGCCAGACTCGCAAGCTCTTTGAAGTTTGCGCCCGCCGGGGGATCCCCATTTTTACCTTCATGAATAAATTGGACCGGCCCACCAAGGAGCCTCTCGAGTTAATGGATGAGCTGGAGAAGATTCTGGGGATCGAAGCCTATGCCATGAACTGGCCATTGGACCAGGGAATCGGTTTCAAAGGTTTATTCAATCGTCAGGAAAATCAGGTCCATTGGTTTGAACGAACGGCAGGTGGCGCCTCCCGCGCTCCCGTGCATGAAACGACGCTCTCGGACCCGTCCCTCGAAAGCCGGGTAGATCCGGTGGCGCTGACTCGCGCGCGGGAAGAACTGGAGGTGCTGAACTATAGCGTAGGTTTTGACCAGAAGGCGATCCTGGCGGGGAAGCTGACACCGGTTTTCTTTGGCAGTGCCACGAACAACTTCGGGGTTCAGCTGCTGTTGGATAACTTTATTCACTACGCGCCGCCGCCGCAGGCGCGGGTCTCCTCGGCCGGTGTCGTGCCGCCAGAGAGGGAGTCTTTCTCGGGTTTCATCTTCAAGATTCAGGGGAATATGGATCCGCGCCACCGGGACCGCGTGGCGTTTTTGCGGGTGGTTTCCGGGAAATTTACCCGTGGCATGCCGCTGTGGCATTCCGGAAGCGGCCGGCAGGTGAAAATTAATAACGCGCACAGCCTCTTCGGCCAGGAACGTGAAATTATTGAAGAGGCTTATCCCGGCGATATCCTGGGGTTGGTCAGTTACGACGGCTTCGGCATCGGGGACACGCTTTCGCAGGAACCGGGGCTGGTGTACCATGAAATCCCGCATTTCCCGCCGGAGTGCTTTTCATTCATCGAAAACCCGAACCCTTCGAAATACAAGCCTTTCCGCCGGGGACTCGAGCAGCTGCTGCATGAAGGGGTAGCCCAGGCGTTGTATCTGAAAAACGGTTCCCAGGATGTTCCGTTGTTGGCGGCGGTGGGACCTTTGCAGTTTGAAGTCCTCCAATACCGGCTCGAAAGCGAGTATGGGGCTCCGGCTCTGCTGAAACCGGCCGTCTGGCAGTTGGCCCGGTGGATCAAGCCGCCGGTGAATCCTCTGGCCCTGGAGCGGGCGCTCACGGTGGATGGCGCGCGCCTGGCCGCGGATAAAACCGGCCAACCGGTCATTCTTTTCCCGACCGAGTGGCATCTTCAGTATCTTTCCAAAAATAACCCGGAACTTGAACTCCTGAAATTACCGCCCGACGCCCGAGCTGTGCCAGCCTGATTTTTTCTCCAACCGAATGAATTTTCCGGCGTGAATTCCCTCTAAGGGAGGTAAGACTATTATCTCAAGGAGGGAATACCATGTCGGAAGTGTTAGAAGCGGAATTCAAAGGAAATGCCATGTTGGTCATCCGGAACTCGTCGGCGGACAAGTTCCCATTTCAGTTCGGGCTTCGCAAAGCCAGGCTGGTTCTGGATCACATCGAGGATATTCGGAAGTTTATTACAAAACACGAACAATAAAATATCAGGGGTTTTCCCGATGGATACTTCATCGTCATTCCCCCCGGCCACTGGGGGGGGGTCCATCATTGCCGGTATGATTGGATCCCCTGCCAGTGGCCGCAGGGGATGACCGTCGTATTACGTCGGTTTGGTTCCGCCGGTCACGGCAAAATTCAAGTATCGCCAGTGACAGCCGACATCCTGAAAACCGGCTTCGCGGATCCACTTGACCTGATCTTCGGCGGTGGCGGGGACGTCTTTGGCCCGGAACTTTTCATACCAGGAAGCGCCGTCTTCTCCCTGAGCGCGCATGTAAAGTTTCCAAAGTTGTTCGTACTGCTGGGTCAGGCGCTCCGTCCTGCCGCGGACAATATCGCGGCACAACAAGATGCCGCCGGGGTTCATGGTGGCGATCAAGCGCCGGAAAAAGTTGCGTTTGCCCTGGTCATCGGTGTGATGCAGGACAAGCCCCGCAAAGACCACGTCGTAACCGGTCCCCCAGCTGTCCCGGGTCAAGTCTCCCTGCTGGAAGGTCGCGCGTTTCGGATAGGCCCAGAGTTTTTTCTTGCAGAGGTCCAGCATGACCGGACTCAGGTCAAAGGCCGTCACCGTGGCGTTCGGAAACGTGTCCAGGAGAAGCCGTGACAGGATCCCTGCCCCTGATCCGATATCCAGAGTCTTGAAGGCGTCGAGCCGTTTGAACGGGATCAAATCCATCATCAGCGAATTCTGTTTCTGGTAATAGGGAACCAGCCGGCTGATGAGATTTTCGTGGTCCGGGGCCACGCGGTCGAAATAGTGACGGAGTTCGTCTGAATCGGACATGGTTTTAAGTGAAAGCAATTCCCAAAGATAATAGTATATATCCGGACGGAGCCATGTCTTCTATTCGACGCATCTTGTGGGTGGCCGTTGTCGCGGTCTGTATCCCTGTTGGGCTTGTTGGTCTGGCCCAGGCGGGATGCCGTTATGTCCTGGTTTCATTTCATTTTCTCGAATGCCGAGAGGTGACCGCCTCCGAGGTTGCGCAAGAGGAGCGCACCGTCGACCAACTTCCGGGAGTGGACAGCGTTCCCCCGGGGAAGCAGCTGCGGGTGCGCTGCGGTTGCGAATACACCTTGTCGGGATCCGACCCGCGCTGCGATTTTGAGCACAGCGAGGAGCAAGAATCCCTGCTGAGAGTGGAAGAGCGGGCCAGAAATTGCAAGAAAGGCAAGCCGCTCTGCAAATCAGTTTGCCCGCCGGAATGGACCGACTGACGGACCGTCTCATTTATCGACGGAAAAATATGTTGACAGAAGATTTCCGACGGATATAGAATGAACGCGCTTGAGATCAATCGACGAGGGAGCTGCGGCGGATGCGTTGATCGCCGCAGGTCCCGTCGAAAAAGATTAGGAAACGGGGGGTGATTCACATGGCAGAAAAAGTGGCAAAAGCAGGAGTTAAACGGGCAGAAGGCTATCTCTATTTTATCGACAAGCAAGGAGATGTCTCTCGCGCCAAGATGGCACGCGGCGGCAAGAAGGGCGGCAAGCCGGAGAAGGTGGCGAAAGTCGGAGTGAAAAAAGCAGCAGGCTTCCTTTACTTCTTGGACAAAGCGGGGGATGTGTCCCGCGCCAAGATGAAACGCCGGTAATTTCAGTTCCCCCGCCCGCTGTCGGCGGGTTTTCGGTTTACAGAGCCCCTTTCCCCAGTCGGTTCCAGGGCTGCGGAAAGGGGTTTCTGTTTAAACTGCAGTACACCCCAATCTTGTAAAATTCCACAGTCGTCATTCGCCAGACGTCTGGCGGATCCATCATCAGCAGCTAGATCCCCCGCCAGAATCCGCGGGGGATGACGGAGGGAAATGAACAACATCCCGCCTTCGCCGAACCCCTTTGCCAAGGAAACAGACGGTTTCTTTGCGCGTCACTTCGATCGCCGTCTCTCGGGGGCGATCAGCCGTTATTTACTGAAAACACCTGTCACGCCGAATCAGATTACGGTCGGCGTCACACTCTTGGGAGTTGTCGCCGGATATTTCATGGCTCAGATTGGCTATACGGCCAAGGTGATCGGTTCAGCGCTTTTCCTTTTGACTTCGATCCTGGACGGCTGCGATGGAGAAGTCGCGCGTGCAAAAAAAATGACTTCGAAACTGGGTGGCTGGCTCGATTTGTGGGGGGATAACGTTGTGCACGTGGCGGTGTTTTACGGGGTGGGGCTTGGCTTGTTCCGCGACAGCAACCATCCCATCTATTTGCTGCTTGGCAAGGCCGCGGTGATCGGGACCATTCTTTCAGCGTCTCTGGCGAGCTATCAAACGTATCGGAAGACCCGGAATCGGACTATTCAGCCTGAGAAAGGATTTTTTACTTCAGTGGCAGGAGATGAAGCGGCGGTCCGCTCGGTGCCGGCATGGGAAAAACGTTTGGTGGCGGTCAGCGATGCGCTGGCCCGGCGCGATTTTGTGTACGGGGTCCTCTTTCTGGCTTTGATCGCGCATCTGGAATGGTTTTTATGGCCGTGTGCGGTAGGGGTCAATGTGTACGCCGCCGTCCTTTTGCTCTTGATCATCGTTTCATGAAACTCCTTCGTATCATCGGCATACTCATCGGGCTAACGATCGTCGGCTATCTCGTTCACCAGGTGGGATGGGGCGTCATCCGGCATACGCTGGGGCTTCTGGAGTGGGGATACGTGATCGTTTTGTGTTATCCCCTGAGCTGGATGGTGTTCAATACCACCGGGTGGTTCTGGGCGCTGCACGTCCAGTATGCCTCCCGACTCTCCCTGCTTCGTCTCCTCCCGATTCGCCTGGCCGGTGAGACGTTTAATTCGCTGCTTCCCTCCGGCTACGTAGGGGGCGAACCCCTCAAAGCCAAACTACTTGGGGGGATCATCCCGCTTCGGGAAGCGACTTCTTCTGTCTTAATCGCCAAATCGGCACAAAGCATTGGATTAGTCGTTTTTGTGGGGTTAGGGTTGACCCTTGGACAGAATCAGTCGTCTTCGTCCATCCCTCAGAGGGGAACTTGGACCGCGCTGGCGATTCTGGCGGGAGGAATCGCGATTTTTTCGGTGCTTCTGGCGCGCCGGAGCTTCAGCCGTCTGGGACGCGGGCTTTACCGGATCACGCGCCTGGGCTGGATTCAGCGTCGGGAGAAATATCTGGTGTCGCTGGATGAATCGCTTGGGAATTTTTATCGTGAGGGGAAGGGCCGGTTTTTCATGAGCATCGTTTTTCATCTCATGGGATGGTTGGCCGGCGCGCTGGAGGTGGCGGTCATTTTTTGGCTAATCGATCACCCGATCGGCTGGCGTCAGGCGTGGTTTATCGGGGCCATGGCGCAGCTGGCTTCCGTCATTGGACTGCTTGTCCCGGCCGGTGTGGGGCTTTACGAAGGGGGGCACTACATGGCTGCTTCTCTTCTGGGGATCAACCCGGCGCTGGGGTTAAGCGTCAGTCTCGTCCGCCGGGTGCGTGAAATTTTCTGGGATGTGCTGGGGCTTTTGTTCTTCTGGAAATTATCGTAGGAGGGATAGGGATAGGGGACGCTGTTTAGTTTTGTAGTTTCCCGTTCCCGTGTTTGTCGCGTACGTCTTCGATCCCGGGAAACTACAAAACTAAACAGCGTCCCCTATCCCCCCCTATCCCTTATCTGCGGTTACGCCAGTGCCTCCGCTGGCTTCACCGTCCCGGGAAAAGGAACCGGCATCTCTTTAAATCCGTGCAGGTTGGATTGGTAGGCCGCCTGCAGGAGCGCCAGGCACCATCCCGCCTCTTTTAAGTTCGCCCCACGCTTGGCGGGATTGTGCACTTCCTCCACGAAATCAGGCCAGAGCGCTTCAAACCACTCCGCATGATGAGACCCTGCGGATAAAGCCGATTCAAAGGCGATCTCCTGTTTCTCCCCGTCGTGCGTGGTCAATAGAATCCGGTCATCATCGAGCAGGAGCGTTCCGTTCTGGCCCTGCACGATCACATTGTTGCGCCGCATCTTGGATCGCCAGGTCAGGTGAACGTATCCGTCCGCTTCCGGGAACTGGACAAGCGCCTGCACCGCTTCTTCCAGGCTGTTCGGGTTTTCCCGGTCCCGCAGCATTTTGGCCAGGATACTCTCCGGCGCCGCTTGAACCAGGTTCTGGAGCAGATAAAACGCGTGCCAGCCGTGGTCGACCAGGATACCGCCTCCCGCGATGGCCGGATCCGTGCGCCAATCCTCGGATGGCCCGGCGGTGTCAGCGGCGCCCTGGGCGGTTCCTTTGCAGTGTGTATTCCTCAGCGTGAAAATCTCAACATGCCAGACCGGGCCGATGCGGCCTTCCCGGATCAGGGAGAACGCTTTCTGAAAGATGGGCGCGTATTTCCAGTTATGAACGGTAAATACGGTCTTGTCCCGCGCCACGCTCTCCCGCGCCAGAGCTTCGTATTCCGAGACCTTGAGCGAAAGCGGTTTCTCGCACAAGACGTGGCAGCCGTTTTCGAGCGCGCGCTGCGCGAGCGCCGCATGGGAGGCCGGCGGTGTACAGATGTCTACGAAATCCAGTTTCTCCGTCCGGAACAACTCCTCGACGGTGCTGTAAACGTGAATCGCGGGCTGGCATGCTTTGGCCGCGGCCTGCCGAGTGGAGGAGGGTTCCACAACGGCGACGATGTCGCAGTTGCCGGCCTTGACGTACGTCGGCCAGTGCCCAAATTCCGCGATATTTCCAAAACCGATCAGAGCGCCTTGTAGTCGGGTCATAAAGTACTCCTTCTTTCGTCATCCCCTGCGGGTGGTGGCAGGGGATCCATAATCGACGTGTGGCATGATGGATTCCCGGCCAGTGGCCGCCGGGAATGACGACTTAAGCGCCCGCGGGGGATGACGTTTAACTGGGGATCTCCCGGGCGATCGCGGCGAGCGCCCCGTCGATGCGGGCCACGCCGTCCAGCGCCTCTTGCTCCGTCAGAATCAACGGCGGATGAATCCGGACGCGGGGGGCGTATCCCATCAGGATGACCCCGCGCTTTAAACATTCTTCAAAGAATTTCACGCAAACGGCCTTCGGCATCTTTTCCTTGGTTTTCCGGCTGGTGACGAGGTCCATCCCGATCAAAAGACCTTTGCCGCGTACGTCTCCGATAAAGTCGTACTTGTCCTGGAGTTTTTTCAGCGCGTTCTGCAGTATTTCACCCACGCGGGCGCTGTTGTCGGTCAGGTGGTCTTCCTCGATCGTTTGAATGGTTACCAGAGCGGCGGCGCTTGCCAGAGGGTTGCCGCCGTAGCTGGAAGACGATGCGCTGGGCAGGGACCAGGGTTTGGCCTGAGCCAGTTCATCGGTTGTCACCACACCGCTGACCGGGAAGCCGGATCCCATGCCTTTGCCGATCGTCAGGATGTCCGGTTCGACCGAGTCGTGATTGCAGCCGAAAAGCAGTCCCGTGCGGCCGAAACCACAGATCATTTCATCGGAAATATAAACCGCGCCATTTTCGTGAGCGATGTCGCGAATCTGCCGGATGAACCCGGCCGGCGGCACGATGTTGCCGGCGGTGCCCTGAATCGGTTCCGCGATGATCGCGGCCAACTTGCCCTTTACCTTTGACTGGATTAATTCCTTGAGCTGGCGGATCGCGTCCTGAAAGCATTCTTCTGCGGTGCCATTAAACCGGTAGACATCCGGATAAGGGGTGACATGCATGCCGGGCGCGAGGGGCCCGACATGAATCTTCCAGTCTACATCCGAGAGCGGAAGCACGCCGCCGGTCTTGCCGTGAAACCCGCCGCCAAAACCGATGATATCCGTCTTCTTCGTATGGGAGCGCGCCAGACGGATCGCCGCCTCAACCGCTTCCGCTCCGCCGCTGAAAAGCTGGGTCCGCTTCAGCGCTCCGGACGCCAGAGATGCGATCAGCTTCATCAGTTTCAGCCGGACCTCACTGGTGAAACTGCCCACCGTGACCTTCTCCAGCTGATCACGCACCGCGGCCACGTATTTCGGATGTGAATAGCCGAGGCTGGCCACCGAGACGCCCACGTTGAAATCCAGATAACGGTTCCCGTCGATGTCCGTCAGCCAGCAGCCCTGCCCCCGCTCGATCGTCAGCTTTGAAAGCAGGGCAATGGACTGAATTCCGGGAGCGATGTAGCGCTGCTCCTCTTCGAAGAGCGCGACGGATTTGGGGCCTGGCCAGCGCGTCGAAGCGGCGTCAGCGGAGGCCGGCGGTTGTGCGGCTGTTTTGTAGGGCATGATAAGTTTCCTTTAAGTATTTGGCGATCGCACTGGCGGCCGCGCCCCGGCAGGGAGCGAACGAAGGCCAGTCGTTTAAATCAATCAGCGTAATGTCGCCTTCCGGCGAGATGATCGCATCCCCGCCGTAAATCCCGATGTCCAAGGCCTTGGCGGCATGCTCGGCCAGGGATTCGAGCGTGTGTTCATCGAACGGATGGCCTTTCGACTCTTTCGGATAGTAAGGCCAGAAGAGCCGTCCTCCGCGCACCGCGTAAAACTTCACTTCATCGCCGGGCCGATGCTGTTGCAGGACCGCCTGCTTCAACCCGCGGGATACGAATGTTTTGACGGACTTCGCCAGTTCGTCGAGCGATTGAACTTTGACGACATCCCCGGCCTGCGTCGCATGGACATCGGCGCGCTTCAGCCAGGCCCCTGGCGTCATCAGGGTCTGGTAACGCGACAGATCGCCCGGATGCTCCGTCGACAGGAATTCGCTGTGAGGGAACCCCAGGTCTTTTTCGCGCAGGGTCGAGCAAAGACTGTCACGGTACGTGCGCCGGGACGCCTCCGGATCATTCAGGATCAGCGCCCCCTGTTTTTTCCATTCCGCCAGTTCCGCCAGCGCGTCAGGCCCCTGGCACATGGAAAAAATCAAATCCGCTGTTTTCCAGAGCGAACGGGCTTCTTCCAGCGTGGCGAGCTGCATGGGAGCCCCATAGCGCTCCAGCGCCTGACCGACCAGGCGCAGAATAACCGCATCGTTGCTCAAGTGCCGCCCCGGCGAATAGGCCGGTTCACGATAAATGCCGAGAAATTTCATCGCGTTAAAAAGCGCTCCGCGGACCGGATATCCTCCGGCCGGTCCACATCAATAACAGGGGGTAGCGGGATGCCATAAAAACGGTAGCCATATTTTAGTAGATGGCCGAGGTATTGGCGCAGCGCTGAATAACCCTGTTCCAGGGCCGGGTTCTTCTCCTTCAGAATCGTTGGTTGAACCCAATAGAATCCGGACGTGACATAAGCGCTGTCGCTCGCTCCGCCGATTTCCGCGATTTGATAAATCCCGGGTTGTTCTTCGTCCCGCAGCGTGACCCGCAGGGGTTTCTCATCCTCAATCACATCCGTCAGGCCCAGGAGAACGTCTGCTTTTTGGAAGGATCGCCCGGCCTCCGCGAAGCGCCGATACGTTTCCGGAGAACAAACCGAATCCACGGTCGTCATAAAAAAAGGTCCCGGCCCGTTCTTCGCCAGGCGCTCCAGGACGATCAAAAAACTGTGCATGGACGAAGGCGTTGTGCGGATGATCCATTCCATTTGAAGATGAGGCCGCGAGGCACGCACATAAGCCGGAACCTCGGTGGCCGCTTCATTGACGATGCAGGTGATCTGCGAAAGGCCGGCGGCTTCGAGGCCATCCAGCGTGTAATCAATCAATTTTCGCCCGCCCACGGGAGTTAGCGCTTTGGGAATTTTCTGCCCGAGCCGTTCACCCCAGCCGGCCGCGATAATACCGCCGGTCCGCATCAGACGGCCTGCCCGGTCTTTAAGAGTTCTCGCGGTAAGTCTTCCAGGCTGCACAGGACCCCATCCGTTTGATGGGGGCTGGGGGGAGTCTTGTTTTGATCGCCAATCAGCCAATAGGTTCTCATGCCGATTGATTTGGCCGGAACAATGTCCCGCTCAAACGAATCACCGACAAAAGCGACTTGTTCAGCGGGCAATCCAAGCTTCTCCAGCGCAAAAGAGAAAATTTTCGGATCAGGCTTGTACATCCCAACCACCGCCGAGTCCAGAATCACCTTCAAGTGGGAGAAAAACCTGAATTCCCGGCATAGCGTTTCAATATTTCCATAGAAATTCGAGATGATACCAAGACGTATACCGTGATAGCTGAGATTTTCAAGAATGCGTCTATTTCTCCGCAAAATTCGTTCCGACGGTTTCCAGAAAGCAGCAGCTACCGCTATCGCTTGTTTGGGATCTTTGAGCCCCAGTTTTTCAAACTGCCACCGCACATGGCGATCCATCATTTCGCGGAGGCCAGCTGTTCGAATGGAGGGGTCCTTCTCCGCCTGGGCATCAGCCCAATAAAAGGCTTCTTTTATCTTCGGTTTTGAGATGTCTTTAAAATCGGTCTTAGAGTAAATCTCATAGAAACGGTCCAGCCAGTGGAGGCCATCCGAGTCGAGGGTACCTCCCCAATCAAAAAGAATTGCAGAAATCATCGTAAAATCAATCCAAAAGCTAATTTCATGTATTTTGGAGAAAGGACGGGAATAGACCGAATTATAAGGATTTCAGCCCCTGTCTGTCAACGAAACTACCTTATTAAGTTGGCATCTGAATGGTAAATTGCTAAAATTTCGCCTCGCAGATCGGTATTCTCTGACAATGTCTGCGTCGACCATCGGGGGCGACCGGCAATGAAGCCACGAAAATCCGAAATCTTATTCCGTAAATCCCAAGCTATTTTCCCTGGCGGTGTGAATTCCCCAGTCCGTTCATTTAGAGCGGTCGGCGGGACGCCCCGTTTCATGGCTCGCGCGCAGGGACCCTATATCTGGGACGCGGATGGGCAGCGTTATATCGATTTTTGTAATTCCTGGGGAGCTTCGATTCTGGGACACGCTCCCTCTGCGGTCACCTCCGCGGTAGCCCGCGTAGCTCGTCGCGGGTTGAGCTTTGGGACCCCGACTGAAGCGGAGTCCATCCTCGGGCAGCTCATTCAAAAAGCATTGCCTTCCATGGCGCGGATGCGTTTGGTGAGCTCCGGCACGGAAGCCGTTCTGTCGGCTGTTCGGCTGGCGCGCGCCGCGACCCAGCGGGAAGTGCTGGTCAAATTTTCCGGTTGTTATCATGGCCACGTCGATTCCCTGCTGGTGAAGACCGGCAGCGGAGCGTTGACGCTTTCCTCCCCGGATTCCGCCGGGGTCCCGCCCACGCTGGCCCAGCGGACACGGGTTCTGGCTTACAACGACATTGAAGGCGTCAAAGAGTTATTTCGCCGCGAAGGGCAATCCATCGCTGCGGTGATTGTGGAGCCTGTGGCGGCCAATATGGGAGTGGTTTTGCCGAAACCCGGGTTTCTTGAGGAATTACGGGCGGTAACAACCTCCCACGGCGCTCTGCTTATTTTTGATGAAGTGATTACCGGGTTCCGGGTGGCGTTCGGAGGAGCTCAAACGCTGTATAAGATTACCCCGGATCTCACCTGTCTCGGGAAGATCGTCGGCGGCGGCCTGCCGTTGGCGGTATACGGCGGCCGGCGGGACTTGATGGAGTGGGTGTCCCCCCTGGGACCTGTTTATCAGGCTGGAACGCTTTCAGGCAATCCGGTCGCGGTCGCCGCGGGCATCGCCGCGCTGACGCAGCTGAAACAAAGGAATCCCTATAAAGCGCTGGATCATCTGACCGCCTGGTTTGTGGAAGAGATCGAAGCCCTGGCGCATGACGCGGGCTTGAGCATCCGCATCAACCGGATCGGTTCGATGTGGACGCTGTTCTTCAATAACGCGCCGGTGGTGGATTTGCTCAGCGCGCAGCGATCCAATAACTCGATTTACTCAACGTTTTTCCAGCAGCTGCTCGAAAAAGGTGTTTATTTCCCGCCTTCGCCGTACGAGGCGGCCTTCCTGACCACCGCCCATTCCCGCGCGGTCCTCAAAAAAGCCCTGACATCGATCGAAAAAATCTTCAAGAAACTTCCAATTCAATAACAGTAGGCGAGGGCTATGTTAGAATCTGGGCATGGTTCAAATCGCTCCCTTCAAAGCGGTCCGCTATAACGCTGATCAAATTTCAAAATCTTCCGATGTTATTGCGCCGCCTTACGATGTCATTCGTGAGCCGGAACACAAACGCCTCCTGAAGCGGCATCCAAACAATATCGTGCGCGTGGAATTGCCGGCCGCCGCCGAGACACAGGACCGCTATGCCGTTGCCGCTGAGATCTGGAAGCGCTGGCAGGAGAAGGGGGTTCTGACTCCGGACAGCGAACCGGCTTTCTACGGATATGAGCAGCGTTTTTCCGCCGGCGGGAAGAAGTATGTGCGCCGCGGGTTCTTCGCCGCCCTTTTTCTGGAAACGCCGGGGGTCGGCCACGTGCGGCCGCACGAACGGACTTTCCCGAAACACAAAGAAGACCGCCTGCATCTCATGCGGGCCACGCACGCGAACATCAGCCCCATTTTCGGGATTTTCATGGACCGGAAGCGCAAAGCCCAGGCGCTTCTGGCCCGGCGGATGCGGCAGAAGCCAACCGTGTCGGCAAAGGGTGACAAAGGGGTTAAGCATCGCCTCTGGCGCTGGAGCGATGCGGAAGCGATCAAGATTTTGACGGGCGCGCTTCGCGCGGAAGATGTTCTCATCGCGGACGGCCATCACCGCTACGAAACCGCCTGGAATTATGCCCAGGAAAGAGGCGGATTGCCGGGGGCTTACTCCGGACAGGACGCTTACCGGTATGTCATGACGTTTCTCTGCCCGCTGGAGGATCACGGCCTGGTGATTCAGCCGACGCACCGGCTGGTTCGCTGGCAGGCGCCGTGGGACGAATGGAAAAAGCAGATCGAACAATCGTTTGTTATCCAGCCGATCGCCGGTCTCCAGAAGATGATCTCAAGGCTTCAGTCTCCCCGGGAGAAAACATCCCTCGGCCTGGTCTTTGAAGGGGGGAAACTCTTCTGGCTGAAAGCCAGGTCTCGCGCGGTCGCCCTGCCGGTGGTCCCGCTTCATGAAGAAATTCTGAAAGATGTGCCGCTGGAAAAGATTAGCTACCTCCAGGACCCGAAAGAAGTGGCGCAAAGCGTCCGGAACGGCCAGGCCAACGCCGCCTTCCTTCTGCCGCCGCCGGATAAAGACGCCTTTGCCCGCCTGTGCAAGGCCGGGCAGCGCCTGCCGCAGAAATCCACCTACTTCTATCCCAAGCTCGCGACCGGCTTCGTCATGCGTTCCCTCGACGGCGAGGCCTGATGTACCCGTCTTTCAATCAATTCGCCCGTTGGGCCTCTCAATACCGCGCGGTCCCGATCTGGATCGAGCCGGAGCTGCCCGGCACCGATCTCCTGGACTGGGTGCATAGTCTCGCCGGCGCTCAGCAGCGGTTTTTCTTTCTTCATAGCGCCTCCGCCGGCACACAAGCCCGTTATTCCTACATCGCCCTGGATTCTCCGCGCTACAGCGTGGAGCTGGATGATCAAGCGCTCGTCCTCCGGTACCACGCCGACAACGGCGCGCGCCAGGACGCGCTCAAAATCGGCAATCCGTATCAGCGTTTCCATGATTGGTTCCGGCTGTTTACCGGGCCGCGGGTGGATGGCCTGCCTCCCTTCTGGGGCGGTGCCGTAGGTTATCTGGGATACGAAAGCGCCCAGTATGTGGATCCGAAATTAAAGTCCCTGTTTTCAGCGCGCCCCAAAGCCCAATCCCTGGCGCTGGAGCATTTCGGCGACCTGGAGTTCGGGGTTTTTGACGCGGTGGCCATTGTGGATCATGCTCGCGGCCGCCTCTGGATCGTGCATACGCTGCTCTTGCCGGAAGCCCGGACGCTATCGCCGAACCAGCTGGAACGGATCTATCGTCAGGCGCAGGACCGTTTGCGGCGATATGCCATCAAGCTCCAGCGGGCCGTTCATCAGCCCCGCGCGTGGGGAACGTTCCACACCGGCGACATCTGCTCCAACTGTTCGGAAGCGGCTTACCGGCTTATGGTGCGAAGAGCCAAAGGCCTTATTGCGGCCGGCGACATTTATCAGGGCAATTTAAGCCATGTTTTTTCCTCAACCTGGGAAGGGGATCCCTGGTCGTTGTACCGCCAGCTGTCGGCCATTAACCCGTCGCCCTATGCCGCGCTGTGGCGGTCCGGCAGCCGGTGGATGCTCAGCGCTTCTCCGGAGCTGCTGCTGCGCCAGGAGGCTGATCACGTGGAAACCCGGCCGATCGCCGGCACGTACCCGCGCGAGTTCCCTTCCGATGATCGCCAGGTCGCCCAGACGCTGCTCCGGGATACCAAAGAGCGGGCCGAACACATCATGCTGGTGGATCTGGAGCGCAACGATCTGGGGCGAGTGTGCCAGTCGCCATCCGTGCAGGTGTCGGAGGCGCTCACCCAGGAAATCTATTCCCATGTGGTGCATCTGGTCTCGGATGTCCGCGGGAGGCTGGCTCCCAACAAGACCTGGCTCGATACGCTGCGGGCTTGTTTCCCCGGCGGGACCATTACCGGCTGCCCCAAGCTCCGGGCGATCGAGGTCCTGCATAAGCTGGAGCCGCACCGGCGCGGCCCCTACACCGGCTCGCTGGGCTGGATTGGATTTAACGGAGATATAACGTTTAATATTCTCATTCGAACCTTCTTTATGGATAAAGGACGGATGAGTTTTGCGGTTGGCGCGGGGATTGTGGCGGATTCCGATCCGCTTCGCGAGTATCATGAAACGCTGTACAAGGCCCAGGCTCTTCTCCAGGCGCTCCAGGAACAAGGAGCAATAAAACCACCTCCCACTAAACTCCTATGAAAAAACTAACTGCTTACGCCATCGCTTGTTGTCTGATCGCCCCATGCGTATTCGCCAAGCCGGCGCAGGTTCCTGCTTCGAGCGTCCGGGAGGACGCCATCCTTCACCAGGTTCGGCTCCTCAATCAGATTCCCGAAGACCAGCTGAGCGATAGGAACGATCCCGGGTTTTCCATCATCAAAACGATTTACGACGAGGATGCTCCGGATTTCCTGACCTTGCGGAAGGTTCTGGGGAAAGCCCGTGTTCGAGCGTCGTTAACGCCCAGTGCGAAAGCCGTCCTGGCGGAGATCATCTCCCAGCGATGGGACACCTTTACCCTTTCAGGCAATCTGTGGCTGAGCGCTCTGCAAAGCCCCAACGCCGAGCTTCGCGACAAGGCTCGCCAGCACCTCGTGGCCTTCATTCAGAAGCCGCACATCCCGGTGTTGATTGACCTGCTCCGGAAGCCGGGGGCGAACCAGCCGGCCTATGAAATCTTAAGGGAAGTGACGGGGCAATCCATCGAGCCCACTCCGAAAAAATGGCAGAGCTGGTGGGCCAAAGCAAGTCGTAAGGCCGATCTGGTCGGCCATGTGTTAAAGGACACCCGGATGCAGATTCTGCAGCAACATATCGCCGGATTTGATCAGGAACGATTCTGGTATCTACCGGACGATGTCAAGAAAGCGAATCAGGGTTATTCGAGCCGGCCCCTGGCCGAACAGACGCTGGTGACGCGTTGGAGCGAATGGGTCGAGGCCGATGTCAAGCAGTACGTCGACGAATGGTCTCTTGTAAAACCCATTCTGGACCGCCTGATCCATCAGCCGGATCCGCGCGTGAATAAGTTTTTCGAACAGTTGTTGGAAGACCCCGGGATGGGCGATTATGCAGCCATCGTGCTGGCTTGGCGTGGCGGGGAGGCCTCCCTTCCGGCTATCCAGGCGGCCTATCAGCGTTTCCCTACGGTTGGGCGGGCGCTGGGAAGAGGGTCACTGGGGGACAAAATGGCCCTGAGGGATCTTCTGGGTCTCATCGAGAAAAAAGGAGCCCCTCTTTCCTTCTACATGATGGACGATAACGCGCGTTCTTACGCGAAAACCCTGCATACCGTCGGCGTGATTTCCGCGGAGCAGTCTTTTGAACTTCTGGCTCATCATGTGTGTGACTTCCGGGATGTGGATACGCGGCGCGAGAAGAAAAAAGCCATTAAAAAAGCCAAACAATGGCTCGACAAAAACTGGGATAAACTCACCTTCGACAGGCGCCGTCGGTATTTTGTTCTGCCCCAGGAATCCTCCCGGTAGCGGCCGCCTTTTCTTCGCTGGTGAAAGTATTCCTGAATCATCGGCTCCTGGATGAATCAAAAGCCCGTGTCTCTGTTTTTGATCACGGGTTTCTTTATGGTGATGGTGTTTACGAAACCGTCCGCGCCTACGACGGACGGGTTTTCCGCTGGGAAGAACACTCCCGCCGCCTCCGCCAATCCGCCCGCCGGATTGCGCTCCGCTGCCCCTGGTCTTCCGCTGAATTGCTACAAGCCGTTAGAAAGGTCCTACGCGCGAACCATCAGCCGGATGCGTCGGTACGGATCACCCTGTCCCGCGGGCCCGGACCGCTTGGTCTTGATCCGGAACAATGCCCCCGGCCGACGTTGGCCATTCTCCTCCATCCCTATCGCGCGCTCGAAGCGCTTTGGAAAACCGGGATCTCCATCGGGATTGTCCGCGTCCGGCGGAATCATCCGGACTGCCTGGATCCGCAGATCAAATCCAATAATTCGCTCAATACCATCCTGGCAAAGATCGAAGCGCAGCGAATGAAGGTCTTCGAGGGGATTTTGACCAATCTCGATGGGGATCTGGCGGAAGGAACCATTTCCAATCTTTTTTACGTCCGGAAGGGATGTCTTTATACACCGGCGCTTTCCGGCGGCCTGCTGGAGGGGATCACGCGCCGGATCATTCTCCAACTGGCCCGCCAGATGAAGCTCCCGGTCCGGGAAGGTCGCTGTCGGCCGCCGGATCTACAGAAAGCGCAGGAGATCTTTATCTCCAGCACAACCCTGGAAGTGATGCCGGTGATTTCCGTGGCGCAGTACAAGGAGTCCCGCGGAACCGCGATTCGCCGGTTCCGTGTCGGCGCCGGGTGTCCCGGTCCTGTGGCGCGGGAGCTCCACCGGCGTCTGCGTTTGCAGATCGCGCGGGAGCTGAAGCTGCCACGCCCAACGTCATTCCCCCCGGTAGTTGGGGGGGAATCCATCCTGCCGTCATTGGTATGAGTGGATCCCCCGCACCGTCCTCCTGTCGAATCGAACAGTCGGTGCGGCCCCGTCAAAGAGAACGTCACCGGGAGGTCGGGGCCGCCAGAGTCCGCGGGGGATGACAATCAGAAATGAAGGGTTTGCTATAATTCGAATCTATGGTTAATACGTCGAAGCTTAAATTAGGCCTTCCCAAGGGAAGCCTGCAGGAAGCCACCCTCGAAATTTTCAAGCGGGCCGGCATCCGGGTCTATGCCTCGGATCGATCCTATTTCCCGACCTCCGATGACGACGAATTGGAGATCATGCTGGTGCGTTCGCAGGAAATGGCGCGCTACGTGGCGGACGGCGCTTTTGACGCCGGCCTGACCGGTCATGACTGGGTCATGGAATCCGGTGCCCAGGTGCATGAGATCTGCGAATTGCTTTATGCGAAAAGCGGTTTCCGCCCGGTCCGGTGGGTGCTGGCGGTTCCGAATGACTCTCCGATCAAGTCCGTCAAAGACCTGGAAGGAAAGCGCATCGCCACCGAGCTGGTCGGTGTCACGAAAAAATATCTTGAGAAACACGGCGTGAAAGCGGACGTGGAGTTTTCCTGGGGCGCGACGGAGGCCAAAGCCGGGTTTCTGGTGGATGCCATCGTCGAACTGACGGAAACCGGGAGTTCTCTACGGGCGAACAAACTGCGGATCGTCGATGATCTCCTGACGTCCAGTACCCGGTTTATCGCCAATGGGACTGCCTGGAAGGACCCCTGGAAGCGCGAGAAAATGGAAAATATCGCGATGCTGCTGCAGGGAGCGCTGGCCTCGGAAGGCATGGTCGGGCTCAAAATGAATGTGGAACAGAAAAACCTTGAGAACCTGATGAAGCTTCTGCCGGCGCTCAAGCGCCCGACGATTTCAGCGCTCAGCGAAACCGGCTGGTCCGCGATTGAAGTGATCATTGAAGAAAAGATGGTGAAGCGCCTGATCCCGCAGCTCAAGCGGGCCGGGGCGCAGGGAATCATTGAGTACCCGCTGAACAAGGTGATCCCGTAATACGTCATTCCCGGCAGCCACTGGCCGGGAATCTATCCTGCCGTACAGCATGATGGATCCCCCGCCAGAGACCGCGGGGGATGACAGGTTGTTGGACCCCGTGAGGCTATGAAACGACTTCTCCCTTTCGTCATTGCCCTTGTCCTGCTGATCGGCGGTCTTGTTGGTCTTTCCCTCCTGTTCCATCCTGAAAGCCATCGCGCGGACGTGTCCCGGTATTTATCCCGCCATCTGGGGCATCCGGTCCAGATTGGGAAGCTCGAAGCCCTCTTTTTTCCGCCCTGCCTCCGGCTGCAGGATGTGACGGTTCTTCAGGCCACGGGGACTCCGTTATTCCATGTGAAGCAAATTGATGCCCTGCTGGATTGGCCCAGTCTCTTCCAGGCCCGGTTTGTTCCTTCCGGGTTGACGTTTAATCAGTGGACTCTCTTTACGCATCGCCGGGCCAATGGCACATGGGATTATGACGAATGGCTGGGAGCCGGCTTCCAGGGGGACGGATCGGACGCCTGGCCGCTGCGGACCCTCGCCTTTCAAAAAGGCGAATGGCAATGGAGCGCTTCCGATGAGTCCGGGCCGCAGGAACTGCTGTTGAAGGATATGGACGTGAGCTTCGACCGGAATCGACAGACGGCTCGAGCCAGCGGGAGCCTGACCATGGCGACCCCGGTCACGTTCATGTTCGAAGGGAAAGGGCAGTTTTTTTCTCAACTCAAATGGTCGGGGGAGCTTCGTCTGGCCGAAGCCGGGCGCCAATGGATTTTGAAGATGACGGGAAGCCCCGGCGCGATCGATGTCAACGGACAATCGTCCGAATGGCGGCTGGATAACGCGTATGCCTTCGCTAAGTTTTATATTCATTGGCCCGGGTGGGCGGTGGAATCCGATAAACGGGCGGTTCTCCACGACTGGAAAACCCACTTCGTCTGGATGGCCAGCAGCATGACGTTCTATCACACGGCGTCTCTGGGCGATGGGCTGATGGAAGTGAAAGGGCAGGTGTCCGCGGAGGTCGGAGACTCGGTCCTGTCTCTGCGGGCCGGTGCGCAGGACTTGCCGCTGCAAACGTTATTTCCCATGGCCGGAGGGCTGGATCTGGACGGGAAGCTGACCGGTTTCATCAACGATTTTAAAATCAGCTTATCGTCGCGCTCCTGGTCCAGTTTGAGCGGCAACGGCGTGGCGGAGATCAAAAACGGGACGCTCCGGTTTCCTCCGGCTACGCTGAAGAGCCTCGCCAAAGCCCATACCCTGGCCTATTTCAGGAAGAAGGTCCGGGATTTTGATGAGAAGGGACTTCCGTTTACGTTCGCGAGCGCGGACTGGAAGGCCAGCGACGGGATGGTCGTCCTGGATAACGGGGTTTTGAAAGGGGCCGGGATTCAAGCGGCTCTGGCCGGCAAAATCGACGCGGCGCGTCACGGGATTGACGCCTTCCTCCGGCTCCAGCTGCAGGAAACCTCCCCGGCGCTTCTGAAGCAGCTTCCTAAAAAGTATGTTTATGGCGCGCCCAGGCATGAACGCATTCAGCCGATTTTCGGCCGCGTGCAGGGCTCCTGGAGCGAATGGATGCTCCGCGCCACCCCGTCCAAAAAGATTCCCGCCGCTACTCAACTAAAACTCCGCACCGCCCTTAAATAATCGCCGGGGGACCCGGCGCCCCTCCGGACTCCAGCGCAGATTGCCGGTCGCCACCTTTCTGGCGACCGTCGCTCCACTCCCGAACCAGGCGAGCCTCCATCACACCCCGCCGGCATCGCCAAAACGGTTCGCTCGTGTCGCTCAATCCGCAAGTCGTCCGTCGGGACCCCGGGTCCCCCGGCTCCGAAGGGTTTAGAAACTCTCAATTCAGTGCGTAGGTATTTTCTTCTCAATTTATTAAACTTTCATATCGATTACAGTTTTCCGTTTTCAAGAAAAAGAGGCGGACGATTATGACTCTCATTTTGTGGATAGCCGGACTTTGGGCACTCATCACGGGCCGAATGACGCTATCTCCTTCAATTCAATTGAGGGGAATTGCCGCTCGGGTTTTTGGGGCGACCGTTCTCGCTTATACCCTATTGATGCATCCTTTTCTTGTTTCATGGCTCTTGAAATATTTCCCCGTTTCTATAGCAGATGAAACTAGTGGAAGCAGCGTCCCCTTTCTGATATCCCAACTCGTGCTGACAGGGTGCGTGCTCTGGGGTCTCGGCAAATTATGTGCGGCCATCTATCAGTCGGAACCTCCCATCCAATCGAAAAAACCCCCCGTAGCCTCGACTGGATTCTTAGTCCTGGTCGGATGCATTCTCCTTGGGGCCATTGGGGCCTATCAGCGGGTCGCCCGAAAGGAACCTCACGGTACATCGTTACCTTCGGAGGACGGTCCCAATGACACTAACCTGAATCAGTTTCTCCAGGCAGCAAACTCTAGAATTACAAGCTCACGTACTATTGCTGCAAATGTCGGAACCCCTATGGAGGTGACACCAATACCCAGGCGTGATGACATGAGCTCAGTAGGCCCGACTTCAATGTTTTTTCTCGTCCAAGGTCCGCGAGGAAGGGGAAAATGTCGGTTCATGTTTTTTCCTGCCTCTGTTAATCTCGATAAAAAAGGTCACTATTTCTTGTACTGGAAATTCAATAACCGATGGATATCTATTCTGGATTCTATCGAGCCAACCAACGCCAACATCAAGCCGGGAGAGGAGAACATAAACCTTCCCGGGATTGAGCCTCAAGCGATTGACTGCTTCTTTACGTCAGCGTTAGACCACAATAACAACCCTGTCGATCATCTCGATAAAGCGACCATCAAAAAAGGAGAAATCATTATTTATTCAGCATGGGATCTGGAAGCTGGCCGGAAATATTCTTTTGTTGGCAGAATTTATGATGGAGCCGGGAGAGAAGTTTTAAACTATCCAGTGATCGCCACTCCTCAAAAAAAGCGGTGGTATATTTGGTTCTATCACAGTTTCAATCCAGATCGGGATAAACCGGGAAAATGGCAATTCGTGATCGAAGCCAATGGAAAAAAGTACATCCAGAAATGGTTCCCGGTAACGAACCCGTAAAAAGTCCTTCTTTTCTAAGGTCGCAAATTGCGTCCTTAGAGATTCAGATTTCTCATGTACGGGCGGTGATGGGTCCCCGAAGGCTATCTGAGCCGAAGCGACTGCTTCCAGTTCTAATAGTTCACCCAGGGATTCGGTGCTGGGCTCTTCCGCGACCAATCGAGCGACTGCGGTTTTAGTGAAAAGTTCGGCAAGTTGTTCGCCATCCCGACGGTAGTTTTGGAGGGTGGCGATGCCGAACTTTGAGCGTTAAGAAACCGCACTGGAGCGAGTGGGCGTGGAAGAGCCCAGCACCGGTTCTAAAAGACTTTGCCGGGGTTGAGGATGTGGTTGGGGTCGAGGAGGTACTTGATGCCGCGCATGAGGGTGACCGCGCCGGGGCCGACAAACTCTGAGAGGTATTCTTTCTTCGCCAGCCCGATGCCGTGCTCCCCTGAGACCATGCCTCCGCGCTGGCGCGCGTCAGCGTGCAGAGCGTCGCGGATCGGGTGATACAGCGCGTCCCAGTCCAACTGTTTCCTGAAATCCGGTTTTCCGTCTTTGAAAGCCACCCGCATGATGTGGGAGTGAACGTTCCCGTCGCCCGCGTGGCCGTACGTCGGCAGCCAGACCCCGAATTTCCGCTCAATGGCGTGAACCGCTTCCACATGCGCGGCAATCGCTGAGCGCGGCACCACGATATCCAGAATCTCCAGGCACAGCGGTTTCATCGCTTCATACATCTGGCTGCGGAAGTCGAGCACGTCTTTCTGTTGAGACTCCGACTCCGCCACAAAAATCTCACCTGCGCCATGCTTCTCGCAAAGTTCCTGCAGGGTCACCCAGAGCGCTTCCAGTTCCGCCAGTCCTGATGCCTCCACGATAATCATGAGATACGCCTGAGCGCCTTTGGCCGGCCACTTCCGGTGCAGGCGTTCTTCCGTCAGGGCGATGCTGTCCGCTTCCATAAACTCGACGGCCAGCGGTTCCAGGTTTCGCCGGATAATCTCCGGAACAGTTCCAATCGCCTGCGCGATGGTGGGGTAGGGAACGATCAGCGTGGCGGTATGCCGGGGTTTTGGCAGAAGCGCGATAACGGCCTTCGTGAAGACTCCCAGCAAGCCTTCGGATCCGACCAATAAGTGAAGCAGGTTGAAACCGGTGCTGTTTTTGACCAGCTTGCCGCCGAGCTGAAGAATTTCGCCCTGCGGCAGTACCACCTCAGCCCCGCGCAGGAAATTCCGCAACGTCCCGTATTTAACGGCACGTGATCCTCCGGCATTGGTGGCGATCACTCCGCCGATCTGCGCGGTGTCTGCGCCGGGATGCGGGGGGAAGAAGAGACCATCTTTTTCAATCACCGCGTAGAGATCGTGTAATGGGACGCCGGCTTCAACAGAGACCATGAGGTTTTCTTTGTCGACCTCGAGGACGCGGTTCAGGTGATCGAACAAGAGAACGATCCCTTCGGGCGAAGGCACGCACGCGCCGCAAAGTCCCGTACCGCCTCCGCGTGGGGTGACCGGGATCTTGTGTTGGTTGGCCAGTTTCAGAATTCGGGAAATTTCCTCGGCGTTGTGCGGCCGGACCGCAGCGAGGGGATTCTGGCGGAAGGTTGGAAGGGAAAACTCATCCCCGGCGAAACTCGCCAGCCGGTCCGGATCCTCAATCAGATCCGCCGCCCCAACAATTTTCTTCAGCTCATCAATCCATACGGAGGAAGACACAATTAATCCTAAACGCTGAAATACTTGGCTTCGGGGTGGTGGACAACGATGGCGGACGTCGATTGTTCGGGAACGAGCTGATCTTCTTCGCTGAGTGAGACCTGAATGCGTTCGGGCTGCAGCAGATCGAATAGCTTCTTCTGATCCGCCAGGTTGGGGCAGGCGGGGTAGCCGAAGGAATAGCGGCTCCCCTGGTATTTCTGGTGGAACCATTCGCGGATCTCCGGCGCGTCTTCCTTCTGGATCCGCAGCTCCTCACGCATGCGGCGGTGCCAGTACTCCGCCAGCGCCTCGGCGGTCTCCACGCTCAGGCCATGAAGATACAGGTAATCGCTGTAGGAGTTTTTCTTGAAGAGGGCATGCGCTTCTTCGCTGGCTTTGGTGCCGACGGTCACGATAAAGCAGCCCAAAACATCCATCCGGCCTGATTCCTTTGGCAAAAAGAAATCGCTGATACTTCGCTGCGGCGAGGTTCTCTGGCGCGGAAAGTTGAAGCGCAGCCATTCGGTCTTCTGGTCTTCGCGGTAGAGAATCAGGTTGTCCTCTTCGGATTGGCAGGGGAAATAGCCATAAACCACCTGAGGAATTAGAAGCTGCTGTTTGAGACAGACATCCTTCCATTTCTGGAAAAGCGGCTGAACCGTTTCTTCCATGAGCTTCGTGTAATCCGCTTGTTCGGTTTTGCCGCGGGAAAAACCCCAGCGGACCTTCAGCAGCGCGGTTTCATTGATATAAGGAAAAACATCTTTCAAAGAAATGCCGCGCGCTACCCGACTGCCCCAGAAAGGTGGTTTGGGAATGGCAGCGGGTTTTTTCAGGGGGACAAAAACCGCCGGCGCCGGTACGGGATCCGTGCCGGGTTTCGTGGTCTGGCCGGAGCCGCCCCGTGTCTCATAAATCGTGAGTTTCTTTTCAACGGCTGAATTCGTCAGCTCGTCCATGACGCGCAAGCCGGCAAAAGCGTCTTCACCGTAAAAAACATACCCTTCATAGAGCTGGCGCAGATCTTCTTCCACAAACCGCCGGGTCAGCGCAGCGCCGCCCAGAATCACCGGCGTTTTGACGCCCCGGCGATTCATTTCCTCCAGGTTTTCCTTCATGACGGCGGTCGATTTGACCAGAAGCCCGGACATGCCGATCGCGTCCGCTTTTTCCTTTTCCGCGGCCTTTAAAATGTCGTCGATCGGCATCTTGATGCCGAGGTTCACCACCTTGTAGCCGTTGTTGGTCAAAATGATGTCCACTAGGTTCTTGCCGATGTCATGGACGTCGCCTTTGACGGTGGCCAGGACCATCTTGCCTTTATGCCGCCCGGCATCGGATTTAGGCATAAAGGGTTCGAGCGTGCGCACCGCCGCTTTCATCGTTTCAGCCGACTGGAGCACGAAGGGAAGCTGCATCTGGCCCTTGCCAAAGAGTTCGCCCACCACCCGCATCCCGTCCAGAAGGATCGAGTTGATAATGTCGAGCGGGCTGTATTTCTTCAGCGCCTCCTCGAGCAGTTTCTCAATCCCCTGCTTGTTGCCGTCGATGATGCGCGCTTTGAGTTGTTCTTCGAGGGTTCTGGGTGTTTTGGATTTGGTGTCCGCGGAAACTTCCTCCGCTTGAGCGTAATGCGTCATCAGCGCGGTGAGTGGATCAAAGACCATTACGCGGTTATCCCCAGCTGTCATCCCCGAGGTCGTAGTCGGGGATCCAGGCATAGATCCCCCGCCAGAACCCGCGGGGGATGACGTAAATTTGCGCTCATCAAATATCAACCGGCGCGCCAACTCCCGGCCTGTGGCGTCAATTTTGTAAAGGGGGAGGATCTTCTTCGCGTTCACAATCGCACCGTCCAGTCCGGCCTCGATCGCGTAGTGCAGAAAGACCGAGTTCAGGACCTGGCGAACCCGGGGCGCCAGGCCGAAGGAAATATTGGAAACCCCAAGGACGGTGTGAACGCCCGGCAGCTCTATTTTGATCCGGCGGATCGCTTCAATCGTTTCAAGGCCGGCTTTGCGGAAGGCGTCATCTCCGGAGCCCAGCGTGAAGGTGAGCGTATCGAACAGGAGATCTTCCGGCCGCAGGCCGAACCGGCCCACCGCCAGATCGTGGATGCGTTTGGCGATCGCCACTTTGCGGTCACGGTCCTTGGCCATGCCCTGCTCGTCGATGGTGAGAGCGACGAGCGCCGCGCCGTAGGTTTTGGCCAGGGGGCAGACGGCTTTCATCCGTTCTTCCCCGTCTTCCAGATTGATGGAGTTGATGATGCATCGCCCGCCGGCCCGCTTCAGAGCCTCTTCGATCACGCGGGGTTCGGTGGAGTCGATCATCAGGGGAACGCGCACCTGCTGGGTCATGCGGGACACGCATTCGATCATGTCGTGCGCCTCGTCGCGGCCCACGTAGGCGGTGCAAAGATCGATCAGGTGCGCTCCTTCGGCCGCTTCTTCTTTGCCCATCTCCGCCAGGGCGTCATAATCGTTCTGGGCCAGGAGCTCGCGGAATTTCTTGGAGCCGTTGGCGTTCGTGCGTTCCCCGATGATCAGCGGCTTCGGTTCCTGACGGAAAGGGACCTGGATATAAAGACTGGAACAGCCCGCGACCGTCTCAGGCTTGCGCGGGCCCGGCGTGAGATTTTTCACCGCTTCAACGGCTTTCGCCAGATGCGCCGGTGTCGTGCCGCAGCAGCCGCCGACGATGTTGACACCGTAGCGGGTGACGAAATCCTTGAGATGCGCGGCGAAGTCGTCCGGCGTCAGCTTATAAACCGCGCGTCCTCCGACGTTTTCCGGAAGACCGGCGTTTGGCAGCACGGAGATATAGCGCGGCCACTGCTGGGACAGCGTATGCACGTGCTCGGACATCTCCTGCGGGCCGGTGGCGCAGTTCATCCCCAGCGAAGCGATCGGATAGGGTTCCAGCGCGGTGATCACCGCGGGGATTTCCGTGCCCAGAAGCAGCGTGCCGGTCGCCTCGACCGTCACCTGCACCATCACCGGCAGGTCCGCTTTGGCTTTGGCGAGGGCGTCGAAGGAACCTGCGATGGCGGCTTTAACTTGGAGAATATCCTGGCAGGTCTCGATCAGCAGCAGGTCCACGCCGCCGGCGATGAGCCCGGAGGCTTGCTCTGCGTAGTTCTGGCGGAGAACATCGAAGGTGGTGTGACCCAGTGACGGCAGCTTGGTTCCGGGGCCCATGGAGCCGGCCACAAAGCGGGGGTTGTCCGGAGAACTAAAATCGCGCGCGACCTTTTTCGCCAGCTTCGCCGCTTTGACGTTCAGTTCATACGCGCGATCCGCAATCCCGTAGTCTGCCAGGACGATGCGGTTGGCGCCGAAGGAGTCCGTCTCCACCACCTGGCAGCCGGCCTTGAAGAAAGAAGCGTGCAGTTCCTCGATCCATTCGGGATGGGTGTCGAGCAGGATCTCGGTGCAGCCTTCCAGCCCCGCGTAATCGTCGATCGTCGGATTGTAAAGCTGAAGATTGGTCCCGGTAGCTCCATCAAAGATCAGGACCCGTTCCCGCAGCAGCCGATCCAGTTCAGCGCGTTTCATCGAAGGGTCATTTTATCATTCGCTCGCCGTGACGTCTTGCGTTCAGAGGCTCTGGCCGTATTGCCCCAGCAGGGGGACAAACGTGCATTCGTTCAGATCCTGCCTGACGAAGGCGATCCCCTGTTTTTGGATGAGGGTCAGCACGTCATACGCGCCGCGGCGAATCGGCAGAAGCAGTTTCCCGTGATCCGTCAGTTGATCCAAAAGCGGCGGAGGAACGTCGGGCGCGCTCGCGGCCACGACAATTGCGTCATACGGCCCCAGGGCCGGCAACCCTCCGGAGCCGTCCTGGGCATGAACGCGAACGTTCGCGTACTCCAGCCTTTTCAAAAGCTGTTTCGCCTGCGCCGCCAGCTCCGGGATGATTTCCACCGTGTCCACGTTACGGGCGAGTTCCCCGAGCAGCGCCGCCTGGTAACCGCTTCCGGTCCCGATTTCCAGAACGGTTTCATCCCCGATGAGCTGCAGCGCCTGCAGCATGATACCGACCATACAGGGTTGGGAAATGGTCTGATCAAAACCGATGGCCAGCGCCCGGTCTTCGTAGGCGTGGGAGCGGGCCGGTTCAGGCACAAACAAGTGGCGGGGGATTTTGGCCAGCGCTTCTAAAACACGCGGATTCTGAATTCCGCGGGCCGCGAATTGGTCCTGAACCATCCGTTCGCGCAGCGCTGGCCAATCCGGTTCCATAAAGGAATTGTATGTCTTCACCGCGTCCTATTGTTAGCGGTGGCGGTGTCAGGTGCGCATAAACGCCGGCGCACCAGAAAAAACCCGTCCTCGCTAGAGGACGGGTTTTCGCGAACCTCGCCAACCCTGGACTCGATTCGCCGTACGCTCTATAACGGAGTTGAACCGTCATTGCAATGGGAAATTATTTTTTGATTTCTTCATTTTTCTATAGACGAAAATCGATTTTCACTCTACACTGAACATACTGACATGGGCAACGGCAACGGAAATGGCAACGGCAACGGGAATGGCAACGGCAACGGCAAGCTCCCGAAAAATATTCTAATCCTCTCGCTCGAGGCGTGCGCCGGTGACCTCGCCTACCGGCTCAAACAAGAAGGTTACTCCGTCAAATGGTATGTGCAGTCCAAGGCCGATCGTGTTCTGTACGACGGTTTCCTGGACAAGGTCGATGAGTGGGAACCGCATAAAGACTGGGCGGACCTGATCGTCATCGACGATGTGGGGTTTGGCGCGCTGGCGGACCGTCTGCGCAAAGATGGGAAAGCCGTCGTGGGCGGTTCCACGTATACCGACCGGCTGGAGCTGGACCGGGACTTCGGCGCGCAGGAAATGAAAGCCGCCGGCCTCACCATTCCCGACTCCTGGGAATTCTCTTCATTTGATGAGGCGATCGTCTTTGTCCAGAAAAATCCCGCCCGCTACGTGGTAAAGCCCTCCGGCAAAGCGCAGCACGACAAGGTGCTGTCTTTTGTGGGCCGCGAAGAAGACGGCAAGGATGTGGTCGCGATTCTGGAGCGCTACAAAAAAGGCTGGGCCAGCAAAGTCCGCTCCCTGCAGATCCAAAAATTTCTTTCCGGCATTGAGGTGGCGGTCGGCGGTTTCTTTAATGGTCAGGATTTTATTCTCCCGGTCTGCATCAACTTTGAGCACAAGCGGCTGTTCCCCGGTGAAATCGGGCCGTCCACGGGAGAAATGGGAACGTCCATGTTTTTTGCCGGGCCCAACCGGCTTTACCGTGAAACGATCGAGAAGATGGTCCCCAAGCTGCGAGACGCCGGCTATGTGGGCTACTTCGATATCAACTGCATCGCCACCGCGCGCGGCGTTTATCCACTGGAGATGACCCCGCGCTTCGGGTATCCGACGATCAGTATTCAGATGGAAGGGGTGACGAGCCCTTGGGGAGAATTTTTCTACGCGATCGCCCAGAAAAAACCATACCCGCTCAAGACGCAGAAAGGGTTTCAGGTAGGTGTTGTCATTGCGCTGCCGCCGTGGCCGTTTCATGACTTGGATACGTTCCGGGCGTTTTCGGAAGACGCCGTGATCATCTTTACCAAACCCAACATGGACGGCATTCATATGGGGGACGTGAAGCTGGAAGAAGGAGATTGGAAAATCACCGGGCGGGACGGCTACGCGCTCGTGATCACCGGCTCCGGCCCGACCATGGAAGAAGCCCGCAAGCAGGTTTACACCCGCGTCAAAACCATCATCATCCCGAACATGTTCTATCGCACCGACATCGGCGACCGCTGGGTCCAGGACGGCGACCTCCTGCATACCTGGGGCTTTCTCGCCTAACCGGCCGTCATCCCCGCGGTCGTAGTCGGGGATCCATCAAGTTGTGCTCGGGGTACCGCCCTGCGCATCGCGCTCCATCCGGCCTGACACCTTCGCCTTGTCCGCTCGAGAAGCCTGCGGAACTCGGCGCCAGAAGTCTGGCGCCTCAAACAGTCCTCGGCTAACCCGCTCTCGCTCACAAGCCGCAGGCCTCACGTCGCGCTCCTGCGCAGGCCGGCACCCCTCGCGGCAAAAACGTAGGGGCGGCCGGCTGGCCGCCCTGATGTTGAATGAATGTATGTGGTCGTAAGCGGTGGCGTCTGGACAATAAATGTGGAGATGCTGGGAATAGGGTCAGATTTTGAAGCGAAAAGTATGCGACACGGAGTATTTGTTAATAGTAATGGAAACTTTTCGAGGTCCACCACTGAATTATCGGAAAGACAAAAAAGAAGAGTACAGCTAAGATGCTTGCGCAAGCATAAGCTACTCTATTGAAACCAACTTCCAGTCTTGAGCTTTGAAGATACGACCCATAGGCAAGCCCCCAGAATATTCCAATCGGAATACAGCCGATCCATGCAAACAGATAGATAACAAATGCCCATTCCCAGAATTCTAATCCAGAAACCAAACCAATTGCAGTGATTCCAATGCTGACAGAAAGCAATGCCAGAACAACGCCGGAGAACATTTTGTCCTTCGTTCGCATATGTCCATCGGATTGATCAAGACGACGGCACAGGTATTTGACAGAAAAATAATTACACGCAGCCATCACGACAAAGGCTACTGGTATTGTCAAAGGGTAATCAGAATATGCCCTTGCTAGAGGGAGAATGCCTCCAGCGATTCCGCCGATGATAATGGCCCATCGCAAAGAGCCGATATGATTCATGAATTTATGATACTAAATTATAAAAAGGAATGAGGCCAGCCTTAGAACACCTTGGTGACAGTCACCGATAAGGAATTATGATTTCTGCTTGTCAGAAGAGGGGTTTCAATTGAGTTTTTCGAAGTAGACCCGGTTAAGAATGATTGGGTGTCACAAATCGGGGCAGAAATGTTAAGCACAACAAAAACGACACACCCAGCCCGCTGAATTTAATCATCACTTGCGGTGCCTGTCACCATGGTGTTATTCTGCAACATCTGGAAAACCATCCATCCGAATTACTTTAATCTTACCCACAGGAGGATTCCTTGAAACGACAATTGAGTCTGATTCTGATTGGGTTGAGTCTTATCGGGGCGTGGTCGCCGGCCTATTCCTTGACAGTCGATGAGGCCATCACGCGATCTGTCGAGAATTATGCGAAGGTTCAGGATTATACCTGCCTGATGCACCGGAAAGAACGGATTGGAAAACGTCTGAAGGAGCAAAACAACATTCAGATGCGTTTTATGAAGCCCCTGTGCGTTTATTTTAAATGGACGGAAGGGGAGTTCGCCGGATGTGAATCTATTTTCGTCAAAGGTCGTTATGGCGATAAACTGAAATTTCATAAGGCGGGCCTGGGCCGATTCATTAAATTGTCTTTGAACCCGAAAGGGCATCTGGCCATGCGAAATAATCGGCATTCCATCGATGAATCGGGGGTGGGCCACATCATCGATTTGATAGTCGAAAACTATCAGAGGTCCAGAGAACGAAAAGAAGGGACGGTCACTTTACAGGGGGAAGGCGTTTTGGACGGGCGAAAAACCTTCGTTTACCAAGCGGACTTTCCCGAAGGGAAAGGGTATTACGGGGGCGTCATTCATATCTATATGGACGCCGAACTGATCTTACCTGTAAAGATCGAGGTCTACGATTGGAACGGGGAGTTGCTGGAGATGTATCACTTTGCCCAGTTGAAAATCAATCCGGGGCTTACCGAGAAAGACTTTGATGTGAAAAATCCAGCTTACCGATTCTAATGAGATGGCGGGCGCACAGCGGTGCGCCCCTACAGTTCCATTGATATCTCTACGACCTGGCACAGAACACCTTGGTGACAGTCACTGAGAAGGGGCAATGATTTCAGCTTATCTTTCAAGGCGTTTTGATCAAGTTTTTCGAAGTGGACCCGATTAAGAATGGGCAGTGTCGCAAATCGGGGCAGAAATGTGCAGCACGATAAAAACGACACGCCCAGCTCACTGAATTAGATCGTCACTTGCGGTGACTGTCACCAGGGTGTTAGATGCCATCGCATATTGCGATGGGATTCTGTTTTCTAACGGGTGCGTATTGACCGAAAGGTTGCTGGGATGAATCCCTTAACGCGGGGGATGGCTGGCAGTCTTGGTTTAGGGGCTGGTTTCTCCATCAGTTTCCGGATGGCATCGAATACTGCTCTGAATTGGCCATAGAACACCTTGGTGACAGTCACCGAGAAGAGGCAATGATTTCTGCTTGTCTGCAGAGAGGTTTCAGTTGAGTTTCTCGAAGTGGACCCGATTAAGAATGGGCGGTGTCGCAAATCGGGGCAGAAATGTGCAGCACGATAAAAACGACACGCCCAGCCCGCTGAATTTAATCATCACTTGCGGTGACTGTCACCAAGGTTTTAGATGCTATCGCATATTGCGATGGGATTCTATTTTAGTAAAGGTATCACATTCTGTGATACCAAGAGATAGGTGGTCGCAAATTGCGGCCGGTTCGGTAAGGATGCGGTCAGGCCTGGATGAGATTAGACAATCTCAGGATTAATCGGATCTGTAGGGATGGACTTTTTCTTCAATTGCCGGACATCTTCAAGAATCAGGCGGATGTCCGTTTCATGGACGTCCACTTTCCCTTCCAGTTTCTCCACCCGCCGAGCGACGTCGCGGCTGGACAACACGGCGTAACGTAGTTTAACAAAAGCTCGCATAATCGCGATGTTCACTAGGACGGCTCGCGGGCTCTTTAATACACCCGAAAGCATGGCAATCCCTTCCTGAGTAAATGCATACGGGAGATAACCGCCCAGATGCTTTCGTGTAGGTATCACATTTTGTGATACCAGGAGGTCGGTTTCATAGTTGGAAAGTGTAAACATGAAATCCGGCGGGAATCTTTCGAGATTCCTTTTGACCTGCTGACGTAAAGCAATGGGTTTCACCTGATACAGGCTTGCCAAATCTTTATCCAGCATGACCGGTTTACCACGAAGACGAAATATATGGGTTTGAATCGTTACGTTATCCATGTAGAGCTCCTCTTAGAAATGACCCTTCTCTACTTAGAGCCTGAAAACGGATTTTTATTCACGCCATACAGGGGAGAAAACACCTTGGTGACTGTCACCAGGGTGTTAGACATCGGAGAGCGCTGGGTCCAGGACGGCGACCTTCTGCATACCTGGGGATTCCTGGCATAAAATTGATGGCGGGCGCACAGCGGTGCGCCCCTACAGTTCCATTGATATCTCTACGGCCTGGCACAATACATATCCATCAGATATGTAGGGGCGGACCGCTGTCCGCCCGAGTTTGTTAGAATACGAGACATGACCGCGAAGAATCCATCGATCCGGGTTCGGTTTGCGCCGTCGCCGACCGGCTTCCTCCATATCGGGGGAGCGCGCACCGCTTTGTTTAACTGGCTCTTTGCCCGCCACAGCGGGGGAACCTTTATCCTCCGGATTGAAGATACCGATGAACTCCGCTCGACGGACGATTCGGTGCGCGGAATCCTGGATTCCATGGCCTGGCTGGGACTGGATTGGGATGAAGGCCCTGCCCTGGGGTCAGACCCAACAGCCACGGCAACAGGGGGTCAGACCCCAGTGCGAGGCGACTACGGTCCCTACTTCCAGATGCAGCGCCTGGAGAAGTATCAGACGGCCTGCGACCAGCTCGTGAAGGAAGGCAAAGCCTATCCATGTTACTGCACGCATGAGGAAGTCGAGAAGATGCGCGAGATCGCGCTCCTGGCCAAGCGCCCGCCGAAGTACAACGGCGCCTGCCGTGAGCTGACCGCTCAGCAGCGTCAGGCGAAAGAAGCCGAAGGACGGAAGAAATCCATTCGTTTTAAGACCCCGCACGAGGGGAAGGTCCAATTTACCGACATCATCCACGGGCCGAAAGAGTTTGAGCACGAATTTTTGGAAGATTTCGTTATTCTGAAGACGTCCGGTGTGCCGACCTACAATTTTGCCTGCGTCGTGGATGATCATTGGATGAAGATCAGCCATGTGATCCGGGGAGATGACCATTTATCGAATACGCCCCGGCAACTCTTGGTTTATCAGGGATTGGGTTGGACCCCGCCGGAGTTTGCGCACCTGGCCATGATCCTGGGGTCTGACGGTTCCCGCCTGTCCAAGCGGCATGGCGCCACCTCCGTGACGGAGTACCGGGAAGCCGGTTATCTGCCGGAAGTGATGCTGAATTATCTCGCCTTGCTCGGGTGGGGCACCGAGGACAGCCAGCAGCTCTTTACCCCGCAGGAAATGAAGGAGAAGTTTTTACTGGAGCGCTGCGGCAAGAGTCCATCCACGTTCGATCCGGCCAAGCTGATCTGGATGAACGGAGAGTACATTCGCAAGAAAACCGTTCCCGAACTGGTCGAAGCGGCCAAACCGTTTTTTGCCAATCGGGATCTGGCGAAGCTTCCCGCGGAACAAGTCGCGGCGGCCGTGGCCCTGGAGCACGAAAAGATCAAACTGTTGACGGACGTGCCGCGCCTGACGGATTTTCTGTTGTGGGATGATTACGAGTACCGAACGGAAGCCGTCGACAAAGTTCTGCGCGCGGCCGGGGCAGCGGAAATCCTCGTGGAAGAAAAAATGCGGTTGGCGGGGCTTGAGCCGTTCTCCGCCGCCAAGATCGAAGAGATGTGCAAAGCCCTGGCCAAAGAACGCGGCGTGAAGAACGGCGCCACCTTCCACCCGCTGCGCGTGGCCATTTCCGGCCGGACCGAAGGCCCAAGTTTGTTTCACATGGCGGAGTATTTAGGAAAAACGCGCACGCTCGAGCGGATCGGCCGTGCACAAAAGATATCAGCATCGTAGGGGCGGACCGCTGTCCCGTCCCCCGTGTAAGTCAATAGTCGGGACGGCCCCGACTATTTAGAAAATCGATGGGAAGACGGGGCTGTCCGCCCGGACATGCAATTGATCGGAGGATGTTATGGTTGACGAAGAACAAATAAAGCCCGGAGAAGCCGATTATCGATTTTTAGCCCTGGTGATGTCCCTGGCCACCGCGGCGTGGTCCCAGCTGGGGAAGATCGCGCATCCGGTCTCGCAGAAAATCGAGAAGGACCTGCAGCAGGCGCAGGTGACCATTGATTTCCTGCGGATGCTGGTGGAAAAGACCGAGGGGAACCTCCAGCCCAAAGAAAACGAAATGCTGACGAACGTGGTCTCGGACCTGGAACTTAATTTTGCCGATGAAGTGAACAAGAAGGACGAGAAAACCGCTCAAGGACCTGATATCATTTTGCCTTCGGGCGCCGGGTCCAAAGGGCCGGAGATCATCAAACCCTGAGAGCAGCGCTCCCGGATTGTGTAACGGTAGCACGGCAGACTCTGAATCTGCTAGTCTAGGTTCGAATCCTAGTCCGGGAGCGCTGCTCTTTTAGCTCATCATGAATCGAGCCAAACTCAAAAATTACGCTTGGCTTTCTGTCGCGGCGGCCCTTGTGACCATCGCTCTGAAAAGCTTTGCCTATTGGATCACGGGATCGGTCGGGCTCCTTTCCGATGCGGTCGAATCCCTTGTCAACCTGGCGGCGGCGATATTTGCTCTCGTCATTTTAACGATCGCGGCCCGTCCCCCCGACGATGACCATCCTTACGGTCATGGGAAGGCGGAGTATTTTGCAGGAGGTGTCGAAGGAACACTGATCTTCGCGGCGGCCCTCAGCATTACGTATGCCGCCGTCCGGCGGTTGATGGTTCCTCAAGCCCTTGAGCAGATGGGCCTTGGGTTGATGATCTGCGCGCTGGCTTCTGTGGTCAATGGGGTTGTGGCGTGGATTCTGCTCAAAAAGGGGCGGGAATATAATTCCATCACGTTGGAGGCCGACGCCAAACATCTGCTGACAGACGTGTGGACGTCGGCAGCCGTTATTGCGGGCGTGGGCGCGGTGGCTCTGACAAGCTGGCAACCCCTGGACTCTCTCGTGGCGCTGTTTGCCGCCGCCAATATTTTGTGGTCGGGCTATCAATTGGTAAAACGGTCTGTTTATGGACTTATGGATTCCGCACTCCCCAAATGCGAAAGAGACCGGATCAATACGGTCCTTGAAAAATACAAGGCTCAGGGAGTCCAGTTTCATGCGCTTCGCACCCATCAGGCCGGGGCGCGCCGGTTTATTTCCGTCCATGTTCTGGTTTCGGGAAAGCTATCGGTTCAGCAGGGTCATGACATCGTCGAAGAGATCGAGCAGAATTTGCGGGGTCTCTTCACCGATAGTACGGTCATGACCCATCTGGAACCGAACGATGACCCGCTGTCGTGGCAGGACGTGGGTCTCGACAGATAACAACGCCTGAGATGAAAAGAATTCTCTTCCTCTTCCTTGTTTTCGCCGTACCTCTCCCGCCACTGGCTTCAGCTGTCACCACGTCGTGGCAAATCAATCCGCAGGGGCAACTCCGGCTGATCTCCTCTTATGACGTAGCGCCTTCCAGCGGGCCGTTGCTTTTCGGGCTTCATTTCAAGATGAAACCAGGGTGGCACACCTACTACAAAGACCCAGGGGATGCCGGCTATCCGCCGAAGATCATCTGGGAAGGCTCGCGCGGATTCAAAAACCCCGAGCTTCTTTTCCCGGAGCCTATCCGAACCCGGTTGCCGGGAAACGTCCTGATGATCGGCTACGAAAAGGAAGTGGTTTATCCGATTCGGGCGGAACGGACATCCGGGCCTGTGCACGCGGTCGCGAAGGTGTCTTACCTGACGTGCGGAGAGACGTGCGTTCCATATACGTACACGTTTATGTTGGATGTGCCGTCAGGCCCAACCGCACAGAAGGACCCTGAGATAATTGCGCTCATGTCGTCATTCCCCGCGGTTGCTGGCGGGGAATCCAGACAGACCGTCGGACGGCATGATGGATCCCCGACAGGGGCACTCGGGGATGACCGTCATGTGGGGTTGTGGGGCATTCTGCTTCTGGCCTTCGTTGGAGGGATTCTGCTGAACGTCATGCCGTGCGTGCTGCCGGTGCTTTCGATCAAACTGCTGGGATTGCTGCAGCAGGGTGGCCAGTCGCGCTTCCGAATCGCGCGTGATGCGCTGGCGTCTGCCGCCGGAATTCTAGTTTCGTTTCTGGCCCTGGCTGGGGCCGCGGTTATCGCCAAGGCGGCCGGGAAAGCCGTCGGGTGGGGAATTCAATTCCAGGAGCCGCTCTTTATTGTTTTCCTCATCGTCATTCTGACGTTGTTCGCCCTTAATCTCTGGGGATTTTTTGAAATCCGGCTGCCGCTGTTATTTTCTCGATTGCAATTGCAATTGGGGTCTGACACTAAGGAGCACCAGGTTGCTCCATTGGGACAGAGCCTTTTAGAGCATTTTTCCGGGGGGCTTTTTACAACACTAATGGCTACGCCTTGTTCCGCCCCTTTCCTGGGGACCGCGATAGGATTCGCGTTGACGCAGAGCGCGGGGTTTATTTTTCTCATTTTCCTTTTGGCCGGCGCCGGTTTGGCGCTGCCCTATTTTGTCCTGGCCGCTTTTCCGGCGGCTCTCCATTTTTTACCGAGGCCCGGTTCGTGGATGCTGCAGCTGCGAAAAGTACTGGGGTTTTTTCTGGCCGCCACCGTCTTATGGCTTGCCTTTATTTTGTCATGGCAGATCGCTCCCTCCTTTACAAGGGGTCTGACCCAAAGAAGCACCTCGTTGCTCCGTTGGGTCAGACCCCTTTATAATTGGATTCCGTTTAATGAGCAGAAGATTGATCGTTTGGTAGCTGCTGGGCAGTGGGTATTTGTCGATGTCACCGCGGAGTGGTGCCTGACCTGCAAGGTTAATGAAAAGGTGGCGCTGGAAAATCCTCAAGTGTTGCGCGCCATGGAAGGGGTCGTCATGATGCGCGCGGACTGGACCCGTCAGGACCCGGAGATCAGCCGCTATATGGCGAAATTTGGCCGCGCGGGTATTCCTTTTTACGTTCTCTATCGCCCGGACCGGCCGCCGGTGATCCTTTCCGAATTTCTTACTCCGCAAAAAGTTCTGAACGCCCTCCGGTCCTAGACGTTCTTGCCAAGAGTTTCGCGCCACTCCCATACCTTTTCAGCGGCTTGTCCTCCGGATTCAAGGCAGTCGGGAACACCGACACCGTGCCGCCAGTTGCCGGCCAGCGCCAGTCCGGGCCATTGTGTTTGTCCCCGCTCAATCGCCTCCAGACGATCCAGATGCCCTACCGTGTACTGCGGCATGGAGCGAGGCCAGCGCTGAAGCGACGTCCATAACGGTTTCCATTTAATGTTCAGGAGAGAAGACAGATCCGATAACGCCAATCGAGTCAGTTCAGCATCGGAGTTCGCGAGCAGGGATTCTTGCGAAGCTCCACCCAGGAACGCGCGCAGCAGGACGTATCCCTCCGGAACGCGCCCGGCGAATTTCCGGTGGACAAACGTGCAGGCCATCACCGGCCGTCCTTCCCGTGCCGGGGCTACGTAGCCGAATCCATCCAGCGCGTGCCCGACGTCTGCCGACCGGTACGCCAGGTTCAAGGTCGCTACGCTGCCGTAAGGAATCGAGGCGAGCGACTCCGCGAGAGCCGGACCCAGCTCAGACAGGACCTGGGCGGATGCGTAGGCCGGAAGCGCTAACACCACCGCATCCACCATTAAAAAGCCCTGGTCGGTTTCCGCGTGCCAAATGTTTTCCTGGGTGTCGGGTGAAAAAACCAGCCGTCGAAGCGTGGTGCCGCGGTGAAGACTCTCGGGGGGCAGCGCGTTTTCCAGTGCGTCGGTCAGCGTTTGAAGCCCGTCCCGCAGCGTGACAAAAAGACTGTAGCGCGCGCCGCTGGCCTGACGGGTGGCGGTGGAGGGCTGCTGCAGCGCCCAGAGAATCCCGCCGCCGTGTTCCATCTCGATAAAACGGGGGAATGTGGCGCGCAGGCTAAGTGTTTCCGGATCTGCGGCATAGATCCCGGCGATGAGCGGTTGCGCGAGCTGCTCCAATGCCTCAGAGCCCATTCGTCGCCGCACAAAGGAAGCCAGCGATTCATCCGGAAGGGACCGCCGTTGGATGAGCGGTTCCATCAACAGCCGCACTTTGCCGCTCCAACTCATCATCGGACTGCGAAGGAAGGACAAAAGGCGCGAGGGCGCCAACAAATAGAACCCTTCAGGGATGGGATACAGGACGTTTTGGCGGAGGATGAAGCTGCGGCGAAAGTCGGAGTGCGTATTCAATAGTTGATCGGAGAGGCCGAGTTCCTGAATCAGTTTCAAACCGCCAATCTTTTCGGACAGAAAACAATCCGGGCCGCTTTCGATCAGGAAGCCTTCCCGCCGGCTGGTGCGGATGCAACCGCCGAACCGTTCCGACGCTTCTAAAAGGTGTAATTCGAGCGGGATGCGGGTGGCTTTCGCCAGTGTTTGCAGCCGGAAAGCCGCGGCCAAACCGCTGGCTCCGCCGCCTGCCACGACGACGCGAAAAGGAGTTCGGGCGCTCACCGGCAAACCCCTGAATGACGCTGGATCACGTCCGCGATCATCCGAATAAAGGAAGGATGGTCGCCTACCGTCCGGGCGCGATAAAATCCGACATTCAATTTTTGTGCGGTTTCTTTCGCTTCAACATCGAGGTCAAACAGGACTTCAACGTGGTCGGCGGTAAAACCGATGGGAATAACAAACATAGTCCGAGCTCCCCGGCTCGCTTGCTCTCGGATCGCGTCGTTGATGCCCAGGGTCAACCACGGATCCTGGGGGTTTCCGCTGCGGCTGCAGTAGGCGAGCGTCCAGTCTTTTTGTCTAAATTTCTCAGCCACCCGCTGTGCTGTTGTCTGTAGCTCTTCCTCGTAAGAGGAGGCTTTCGCCATCGTGCAGGGGATACTGTGGGCCGTGAAGATCCATGCCAGATCATCCCGTGACCCGGCGGGGATCGTTTGGAGGGCCTGCTCAACGCGGGCCACGATGGCTTCAATGAAAAGCGGGTGGTCAAACCAGGGTCCGACATACTCGACGACAGGCGCGGACGTTCCCAGGTGTTGCCGTGCCTCTTCCACGGCGTTCCGATAACGATCCCAGCTGGCTTCACAACGATGCGCAGCGGTGACAAAACCGATGGCGCGTTTTAGCCCATCCTGCGCCATCTGACGCAGGGCGTCTTCCAAAAGCGGGGGCCAGAAGAGCTGTCCAATATACACCGGAAACGGTTTCCCGTTCCGTTGCAGTGAAACTCGGAGCGCTTCGGCCTGGCGCCGGGTAATTTCATTGATGGGAGAAGCGCCGCCCATGGTTTCGTAATGGCGCGCGACGGTGAGAAGCCGGTCCCGCGGGATTCCCCGGCCTTGTGAAACTTGTTCCAGAAACGGCATGACGTCCGGCGGCTGTTCCGGACCGCCGAAGGAGAGAAAAAGAACCGCTACTCTCCCTCCCCCTGTTGAGGGGGAGGGGTGGGGTGAGGGTAAAATCCAATGGCGCAGGTCTTCCCTCACCCGCGGCTCTCCCTTCGGTCGGCCTTGCCCTCTCCCTCGCAGGGAGAGGGGATTAAGCTCATCTCATGAACAGCATCTACCAAAGCCTTCACGTGATCCACCGGGGTATTCGGAAGAACGCCGTGCCCCAGATTAAAAATGTGGCCGGGCCGTCCGGCCGCCTGTTTCAGAATGCGCCTGGCCTGGCGCCGGATTTCGGGGATGCCGGCTAAGAGGGCGGAGGGATCCATGTTCCCCTGCACAGCCACCCGGCCCAGGCGCTGCCAGGCCGCGTCCAGCTCCACGCGCCAATCCAAGCCGATCACGTCGCCCCCGGCTTCTTTCATCAGCTCGATCAACGTTCCGGATTGCGTGCCAAAGTGGATCACCGGCGTTCCCTTGCGAAGGTGCCGGATCACGTACTGGCTGTAGGGCAGGACATATTGCCGATAGTCTTCCGGCGACAGGCATCCCACCCAGCTGTCGAAAAGCTGAACGGCCTGGGCGCCGGCCGCGATCTGGGCATTCAGAGTGGTCACCAGGCTTTTAGCGATCTTGCTCATCAGGGAATCCCACGCCTCGGTCTGGTTGACCATGAAGGATTTGGTGCGGATGTAGCGGTGGGATCCGCTGCCTTCGATCATGTAAGAGGCTAGCGTGAAAGGCGCGCCGGCGAAGCCAATCAGCGGGATAGTCGCCGGCAGCGCCCGGCGCGTTTTCCGGATCGCTTGAAAAACGAAATCGAGCGATGCGGGATCATTCACGACCCGGAGCCGCCGGGCATCGGCGGGGGTGCGCACGGGGTTGCGGATCGCCGGGCCCTCATTTTTGGTGTATTCCAGCCGGAGGCCCATGGGTTCGAGCACGAGGAGGATATCGGAAAAAATAATCGCTGCATCCACTCCCAGGCGCTCCACCGCCTGAACCGTTACCTCCGCCGCCAGATCAGAGTTCTTGCAGAGTTCGAGGAAAGAATGCCGCTCCCGCAGTTGCCGGTATTCTTTCATGTACCGGCCTGCCTGCCGCATGAGCCAGATCGGGGTGATCGGCGCGGGTTTCCGTCGGCAGGCTTTCAAGAAGGGGGAGTTTTGCAGCGTCCCGTGTGGCATGCGGACATTCTATCAAGAATGTTCTCCATTGAATTTACGACGGTAAAATTGGTCCAATCTAGGGCAATCTCGTTACCGTCATCCCCCGCGGTAGCAGGCGGGGGATCCATGGATTCCCCGCCAGTGACTGCGGGGAATGACCGCCAGATTTTTTAGGAGGCCCTTCGTGGAACTATTGCATGAATTGATGGAATGCCGGGCATTGGCCGCCGGGTTTGCCGACGGACGTTTTGCCTATCCGGGATCGACTCCTCATTACGCGCCGGATCGCACTTTTGACACGCGCCATATCCGCCTGGAGCTCTCCCTCGATTTTGCGCGTCAGAGCCTGCGCGGTCGCTGCACCACGTCTCTGGAGGCCATTCAGGACGGCGTCCAATCCATGGTTTTTGATGCGGTCGATTTTAAAGGAATCCGAGTCCGCTCCGCCGGCAAGCCGCTTCGCCACGAGTACAACGGCCGCAAACTAACGCTTCATTGGCCGCGCTCTTTCCGGGCCGGCGCGGTCGTCGAGGTGACCGTCGAGTACCAGCTCATCCGGCCGAAACTGGGGCTGCATTTCGTGGGCCCGGACCGCCACTATCCGAAGAAACCCGTTCAGGCCTGGACTCAGGGCGAGGACGAGTACAACCGTTACTGGTTCCCCTGCCACGACGCCCCTCAGGAACGCGCCACAACAGAGGTTCTGATCACGGTGCCGGAACGGTTTACCGCTGTCTCCAATGGAGCGCTCTTGCGCACCACGTATCATCGGGCTAAAAAAACGCGAACGTTTCATTGGAGGCAAGACGTGCCGCATCCCCCGTATCTCGTCTCACTGGTTGTTGGGGAATTCACGCGGATTGAAGACCGGTGGAAAAAGGTCCCGGTCCTTTATTACTGTCCGCCGGGCCGCGAGGACGACGCCCGCCGTGCGTTTGGCCAGACGCCGAAGATGATCGAATTCTTTTCTCGCAAGCTGGGGATTCCGTACGCCTATGCCAAATACGCCCAGGTGGCCGCGATCGACTTCATTTACGGAGGCATGGAAAACACGTCGGCCACCACCCAGACGGCCCTCACGCTTCACGATGAGCGCGCGCATCTCGATTTCTCCAGCGATCCGCTCGTGGCGCATGAACTCGCGCACCAGTGGTTCGGCGACCTGGTCACCTGCAAAGACTGGTCCCACGCCTGGCTGAATGAAAGCTTTGCCACGTATTTTGAGGCGCTCTTTAAGGAGTACGACAAGGGTACTGACGAGTTTATGTATGAACTCCGCACCAATGCACGGCTCTACTTTGATGAAGACCGAGACCGCTACCGCCGGCCCCTGGTGACGCGCCTCTACAAAAACACCAATGATCTCTTCGATCGGCATCTTTATGAAAAAGGATCGCTGATCCTCCACTCGCTTCGCGTCCTGCTCGGCGAGAATGGCTGGTGGCGTTCGATCCATCTCTATCTGAAGCGCCATCGCGCGCAAGGGGTGGAGACGGTGGACCTGCTCAACGCGATTCAGGAAGCCACCGGCAAAAACATGCGGCCGTTTTTTGACCAATGGATTTATCGGGCAGGCCACCCGGAATACAAACTCCGCAGCTGGTGGGACGCCCGGTCGCGCAAAGCCTTTGTCCGCGTGCTCCAGACTCAGGCGGTCAACCATGAAACAGGCCTCTTTTCCATGCCGGTGACATTTGCCTTTTACGTGCAGGGAAAAGAAACGCGCTTCACAGAAACCATCGACAAGAAGGAGCACCTTTTCTCGTTTGCCCTGCCGGCGGCGCCCGAGATCGTCCTGTTCGATCCGGACCACGCGATTCTCAAGCAGGTCGAGTTTGTGAAGCCGGAATCCATGTGGATTTTGCAGTTGATGCGGGATCCCCATGTGCTGGGACGGATGGACGCGGCCCAGGCTCTGGCCGGGACCGGCAGCCCTGCGGCGGTTCAGGCCTTGCGCCAGGCTCTGCTGAACGACAAATTCTGGGGGGTTCAGTGCGGAATTGCGCTGGCCTTGGGTAAAATCGGGACCGCTGGCGCCCTGGAAGTGCTTTTGGCCGGCTTGAAGCAAATCACCCATCCGAAAACCCGCCGCGCCATTTTTGAGGCACTGGGCCAGTATCCGTCCGCGCGCGTACTCTCCGAGGTGCGGGCCGTCTGTGAATCGGAACAAAGTTACTTTGCGCAGGCCGAGGCCATCCGGACCCTGGGAAAGATGCGCGACCTGTCCCTGCTTGGTCTCCTGAAGGACTTTTTAAAAGCGGATTCCTGGAACGATATGATCCGATCAGCGGCGATTGAAGCCATCGCCACGCTGCAGGCCCCGGAATCCATTTCGATTCTGAAAGAATACAGCCGTTGCGGGCACCATCCCACAACGCGCATGACCGCGGTCCGCCGCCTGGGCGCTCTTGGGAAAGGGCGGGAAGACATCCAGGCGCATCTGCTGGAGTTGACGAAAGATCCCTATTTTCTGGTGCAGTTGACAGTCGTTCGTGCGCTCGGCACGTTTGCGGATGAGCGGGCCACGGATGCCTTGTTCAAATTCACAACTGGGGATCGAGATGGGCGGCTCAAACGCGCCGCCGAAGAATCGATCCGCAAGATCCGCAAAGGCATGGAGAAGGAATTCCCTGAGACGGAACTAAAAAAACGTTGAATTGTTATAGCCGTCACCCTCGAGTGTCTCTGTCGGGGGTCCAAGCATTGATCCCCCGCCAGAACCCGCGGGGGATGACAACTTTAAAATTCCATGTCAATTTCACCCAATAAAGAACAATCCCTTCGCGAAAAGATGAAATCCCTCGGTATCTTTGAGCACGATATCGAGGAATCGTTTGTCCGTTCTTCCGGTGCCGGCGGACAGCACGTGAACAAAACATCCAGCTGCGTACAACTCCTTCACCGGCCCACCGGGCTTCAGGTCAAGTGCCAGGAAGACCGGTCGCAGGCGATCAACCGGTTCCGGGCGCGGAGGCTGCTGGTTGAAAAAATTGAATCCCAGGTGCTCGGGCGAAAAACCGCGGAACAGCAGGCACGAGAAAAAATTCGTCGGCAAAAGCGGCGCCGGTCGCGCCGGGCCAAAGAAAAAATGCTCGCCAATAAACATCATCGATCTCAAATTCTGGAGAACCGAAGGATTCCCGATTAGTGAAGGGCCTGGCCTCTGTTAGTAACTGCCGACTTTGATGATGCTTCCGTAGGGGGGGGAGATCTTTTTCCCGTTCTGGTTCAGATGCAGCCAGTAATCACCGGGGGCAACCGAGGAGCTGACCGCGATCTCGGCTTCGATCAGGGAGGGGCTGACGGATCGCAAAGGCCCGATCCCCAGGCCGGGCTCATCCACGTCAATCCGGAGCGCTTGAACAAAACCAGCCGATAAATCTCTTCCGACGATTTTCAGAATCCCTTTTTGTCCCGGCGCGACCGGCGGTTGCAACTGAAGGCCTGCAATCCAATTCTCCGGCACCAGTTCAAAAACACCGTCCCGAGAATAGAGCTTGTCCCCGTTGGTGCCTGAAATCGTGACGCCGTACGATTTCGGCGGCGCTTCTTTAGGGCTTTGAAAGGCCAGCCGCAGTTGCCCGCTGGTAATAAAGGTGAAAGAGGCCGCTCCCATGTCATAGCCGTCAACTCGGGCGGTCAGAAGGCGGATGTCTTCCGGCGAAAGGCCTGTTCCCTGGACGTACAGTTGCACCAGGTCCCCCGGCCGCAGGAAACGTTCTGCCGCTGTCACGCCGTGCAGAAAACCAGTGAGGCCGATATTCGGTCGGACCACATGGATCATGCCCTTGCGCTGGGAGACCGCTTTGTCCCCGACGAACAGGGTCAGGTCGTACTCGCCCGGAGGGACGCGCTGGCCGATGCGGAGCGTTCCTTCGACCGCATAAGGCAGTTGAAACTGAAAATCGGAAACCTCCAGCCCCGTCGTGCTGAGTTCCACCCGGAAGCGTTTGGCGGCGTCTTCATCCAGATTCGTAATAACTCGAAAACGCCCGGCCCGGCCGGAGTCGTCCATGCTGATAAATCCGATGGTCAAGACCTCGTCTTTGCGGACCACGGCAAAGGGATCCGGCGCGCTGAAGACCGGAAGCCCTTTGATCAACACGCGAGGGTAAACAAATGCGGTGGCCACGTCCGGTCCAACAGCCATTTCGCCGTGAATCTGGTTGGCGGTCATGAGTTTTAAGTTTTTGATCTGGATCCCGGCGGCCCCGGACTCCACCTTGATCATTTTCTCGAATTCTTTGGTAAACCCGGAGCCGTTGATGTCGAAGCCGAAGGTCGAATCGGGCGGAGCGATCTCCTGGCCGTAGTAGCATCGGACGATCGTGATATCTTTTGGAATTAATTCTTTATGTAGCTCGAGTTTGGGAGGTGTTGGCCCGCTGGCGGAGACCGGCGGCAGGGTCGGTTTAGTTCTGGGGAACGTCGGTGCGGGACGGGCTACTTGAGACGGGAGCGGAGCCGTGGAAACTGACAGAGGCGCAATGGCAGGGGCAGAGGAAACAGCCACCAAGCTCATGACCGGGGCCGGGGGCGTCGAATGGCCAGGGAGAAACTGCCAGAACAGAAACCCGACGATCAGTAATGAGACGAAAAGGATTAATACGTCGCGTTCGTTCTTTTTCATGGAGAGGTCTACAGGGAAGGATAAGGGTGGTGGAGACGATTGTCAAGTCAGCGACAGCCCGCGATCCCCGCTAAAAGGAGCGGATGCGCCAGATTTTATCCGGATTGCGCTCGAAACGAACCGTTGTTTCATGCGTTCCCGAGCGTGGGCTGGAAATCATCATCTTGCAGGTGACGCTGCCCAGGACCGTCTGACAGTTGTAAAGCTCTCCCATGCCGGCAAAAACGTCTCTCGCGCGCGGCCCCATTTGTTCAAACGATTCCTGGTACTGCTCGCGCGTGTCGAGGTAATCCGAATAATACGTGAGGGCCCGCGCGGTGTCCCCCCGGATCACAGCGGTTTTCATGCTGGACCATTGTGTTTGGCAGAGTTCTTCAGGAGAGGACGTTTCTTCCGGAGGCGGCGGAGGCGCCGCGGCCGCCGGAGGAGCCGCGGCTTTCCGAGTGACAACGGGATGGGCGATAGCCGCGCGCCCATTGGCGTGGATGGCCTGTTCAAAGGCTTTGTCCGATTCCGAGGGGCGGCCTTCTTTGGCATAAAGGTTTCCCAGCACCTTATAGGCGGCGACATTATTCGGGTCGAGTTGAACGGCTTTTTGGGCGGCCTGTTCGCACCGGCCCCGTTCATCCAGCAGGAGGTACGCGTACGCGAGCTGGCTCTGGTGATTGGCATTGGACGGATCCAGTTCCACCGCTCGCCGGGCCGCCTGGGCCGCCTGTCCCGGTTGTCTTAAGAAAAGGTGTGCCATGCCGAGATAATAGTAAGCGGCGGAATCGTCCGGCTTGAGACGGATGGCTTCGTTGAAGGCGTCGGCTGCTTTTGCGTATTCTTTCATATGCAGGGAAGCCACCCCGAGCACCACATGCGGCCCGGATTGCCGCGTGCCTTTTTGGATGGCGGCCCGGCTGACGGCTTCGGCGTCATTCCAGCGCTTCAATTCAGACATGCAGACGCGGAACTCCTCCCATGTATTTTCATTTTCCGGATTTTGAAGAAGCTGTTTCCTGGCTGTTTCGAATGTTGTCCGGCAGGAAGAGGCCGCGGGTTGAGAGGCTTCACTCATGCCGGGCAACAGCGCGGGGTTAGGAGCCGCCGGCAAACGGATCGCTGCGAAAAGGACGGTGCCGACGAACCAGGATCTGGCGGTCATCAATGTTTCAATTGTTGCCGCGCCGATTCCATCTGGGCCAGTAAGGCGTCGTTGGTTGGCTTGGCCTTCGGGTTGGCGAGGCTGGCCGCGCTCAATCGTTTTTGAATGACGCGGTAGGCGACATGCGGCGGCGCCTGCGGGCCGTCCACCTTCCACTGGTTTTGAACTTTGTTGAGATGGAACAGCACCGTTTCCGGCTTCAGGTCAACTGCAAATTGATCCGAGAGTTGACCCAGAGGTTGATAGGTGACCTTGGCCTGGGCGCGTGTCGTCCCCTGGATGATTTTGTCGACCGTGTAGCCTTCAATAACGATGAAATGATCCCAGCCGGAGAGATCCGGCCAGGTCGTATAGCGGCTCATCTCCGGCCAGGTATTGGCGGCGATGCCGGCGGCTTCTGCGTCCAGCGCCAGATATTTTTCAAGGACATCCCTGGGCTTGGCGGGATAATCCGCTGCCCGAAGCATGCAGGGGATAGCCAAACTCAGGCTCAACAATAAACTCCACAAAAGTCGATGGCGCATGATCAGCTCCTCCTGTCCGTTGTTCTCAGGTTATAGCGTTTTTCAGAGCATCGTTCCAGTGCGGCGGGCCGGAGAGCCATATTCCGCTCTTGCAATCCTTCAAAAAGCCTTGTAAAAATGAGTCAGTATGAAACCGGGGATCGTTTGATGTCGAAGCGTCGTTGGGTGGTTGGAGTCGGGATCGTTGGGATCTTCGGATGCCTGGTGACGCCGCCGGTCCATGCCTTCAAATTCTCGAAAATCTTTTCCTTTTGGCGTACGACCTCCAAACAACGCGTCAACCGGGCGGCTCTCCCGGGGCAAAAAGTCCGCATTTTCCGATTGGCCAAAGCGCAATCGTCCGATTTGGTTGAACTGCTTGAACATTATCTGGATGGCATTCACAGCCAGGGATCCATTCTCAGCGATTCCAACGCCAACGCACTCGTGGTGACGGATGGGCCGGACAATCTCCAGCGGATCGAGGCCTTGATCAAAGCCATGGATTGTCCATTTGATAATCCGGATAAACGGGCGCGCCAGATGCTGGCTTCCCAGAAGATGCTGAAAGCCATTCGTGATTTGAAACCGATCGAAGCCGCTCCTCTCGGGGCGTCCTCCTCGGCGGTCTCCTTCGGAGGAGGAACCGTTTCGGGACCCTACGTGGCCTATCCGAAAGGGATCTCCCTTCAGAAAGAAGAAGAAAGACCGGTGCGCCGGCTTCTGGATGAACCGCCTCCCCTGTTGGCTTTTTACGTGGTCGGATGGGTCCGGGATGAAAAAGGATATATCATCGTGCTGCGCAATAATGGCCAGCGGTTCGTGTTTCGCGGAGGGCGTGTGCTCTATGGGGGATTGGGGAATAAGGATTCGGTTCCCAATCTGTCGGGCGAGGTGCTCGGCGGCCGATTGATTCTTCGTGAAGGGACACAACGTTTTGTCACCCTGAAGATGATCCCGACGCATGATCGGAACGGAGACATTCGATGAAACGGGGCTGGGCTCAAGGATACACGTTGATCGAACTGATGATCATCGTTGCCATTGTGGGGGTGTTAGCCTCTATCCTGGTTCGCGTGATCCCGTACGCGCAATATCGCGCCCACGACAAGGCGCGCTTGTACCATCTGTCGTCGCTTCGGCATGTGATCGAACTTTATCGTGCCGACATGGGTGCTTATCCGGCCGCTCCGGCAGGGCCAGGCTCCTTCTATACGCTTTTCACCGAAAATGACGGGTTTGCCGCGACGGTAATCCCCAATCAAATCACCTCGACGAACTACATCCCTGGAATTGTGCCGACGTATTATGAGGCTCTTCCCGTTGACCCCTCCCCGGGGGCTTCAACGCTGGCGGGCTGCAGCAGTTTAGGGTACAAACGGACGTGGGCCTATTTTTCAAACGGGGATCACTACAAGTTGGTTTTGAACTGCGCTCCCGAAGCGGGTTTTGTCAATCCAGACGACTCTTTCGCCGACCCGGCGAGCTGTCTGATGGGGGAGTGCACCGCCTGGGCTGTCTCCGACGCGATGGATTACACGACGTTCACTCTCGGCTGGCAATAACATCTAACTCAAGATACCCTCACCCAGACCTGCCTGTCGGCAGGTCGGCCCTCTCCCTCAGCAGGGAGAGGGGGACGATTTCTGCGCAGAGAATCTGATGCTCCCTCCCCCTGTGGAGGGGGAGGGCTGGGGTGAGGGTTAGAGATTTCGCGCGTCGATCTTTTCGTCGAATTGGATGACGATATGGCCGGGTTCTGCGGTCAGAGGATTGCCGACCCGCAGCTCCCAGGGGATCCGTTCAAGGCTTTTGATGGGGATGGACAGCTTGCCGCTGTAGCCGAATTGATTGGAAAGCACACATTTATTTTTAAGATCGAAAAGCGCTTCTCCCCTGGCCTGGCCCACAAAAGCGGGCGGCCCGGTCTGTGTGTTGGCCCAAGCGGGAATGCCGACCAGCTGAGGCGTCAAACGGGCCTGGTACGTGAGACGGGCGCAGGGCAAATTAAAACACAGGTCGTATTTCTGAAACGTCCAGCTCAAATCGGCCCGCCAGAAAACAGTCCACTCTCCCAGAAGTTCCGCCCACTGCACGGTTTCGGTCCAGCCGTTTCCGGGGCGCAGGGCCTCCTTCGGGAACCGCGGGAAAATTAAATTGGAGACTCGGCCGACCCGGAGGGCATCCGTCCCCAGGCGTTCCAGAAGCGTTCGTTGTGGATCCATCACGATTTTTGCGGGGGCCAGCGAGGGATGATTCTTCGGGATGGTTTGTTGTTGAGCGGTTTCCGCGATCCGCACGAACCGGATCCATTCTTGAGGCCGTATCACCAGAGTTGAGTTGACGCCGTTTGGCAACGCGGCTTTAACAGAAACCGAACCCGTTTCCTGCGAGTTCGCATCAGGGAGCGGCGTATCCATCACGCCATTGTGTTCGGCCCAGCTATGGCTTTTCGATTGGGTTCCAACCACATAGGTCAGGGCTTGATGCAGCCCGGCCGGATGCTCGAAACGGGTGCTTTGAAGCGGCGGGCGTGAATGTCGGGAGGAATAATACCGGACCCCGGTCATTATCCCGGCGATCCCCAGAAGAAAAAGAAGCAGATACTTGAGCGGGCTGAAGCGGGTCGTCTTAGGGCGGCGGACCGAAGAGTAGGGGGAAACCGCCAGGTTGTCAAACGGGGAAGACGTCTCTCCTGGATGGAAAGCGTCTCCGTAAATCTTAATGACGCCTCCGCCCATCTTGATGGTTCGTGCCAGTAGCTCATGGCAGAATCCACACATCTCGCTGCCGGGCGGATTATCAAATTGGCATTTGGGACAGAGCATCAATAGTCACTAACTGAAATGACTCTAGAAATCAAGGTCCATTTAATTTCTAAAAAGGCAATAGCAGTGAAAAAAACAGTATCCCGGAAAAGAAAATAACCCAAGCGATGGAAATCGGGACGTGCCATTGATACAGGGAGAAACCCGCCACAATGGTTCCGACGATCACGGCGTACGCGACGGATGAAATTTGGATATCACGGGAGTGGTGACTGAGGCAAACAATCCAATCATGGCGGTCGGCCAGCGTCCGAAAATCGAGGTTAACGCCAGAAAAGAAATAGGTATTGCGGTTTCGGGTATGCAGGACTCTTCCGGGGACACTCCATCGACGGTCAAAAAGGCGGAACTCAAAGACGTAAACCGCGTTTCTGGCCAGCGACTCGGAGGACAAAACCCCCAACCCGTTCTTGCAGACATTGCGGATCTGGGCGTGATCGCAGATCAATTTTCGATGTTCCGGCTCAAGCACATCCACGGACAAGTGCCAGTCGATCCGCCGCATCCGCCGCCTATTCGTAAACCAATTCATCGTGTAAAGAATTTTGCAGTACTAAGCTCATTCTGTCAAGGATAACCTTTAACGCCAAAAGGGTTAACGGTAATTAACAACTCCCGGCCTATTGTCGACGGCATCGGCAGGACTCCTTCCATGCGGCGCACTTTACTTATCGGTTCCTTGTACCGTTTACTCGTTGAGCTAAGCTGAGGCAAGTGATTCCAATGGAACAACAGCGAATTCTGGTTGTAGACGATGAACCCGTCATTCATCAGCTCATTCAGGCCACGCTGGGCGGCCAGTACGACCTTTTTTTTATGAGATCCGGCCAGACACTCAACGAAATCCTGGAAGACCTTCAGCCCAACCTGGTGATACTCGATGTGCGTTTGCCGGCGGTCAATGGGCTTGAAATTTGCCGGCGCATCCGGGCCGTCAAGAACTTTAATTCGATCCCGGTCATTTTTTTAAGCGCGCTTTCCGGCGAAGACGATGCCGCGCATGGGATGTCTGTCGGCGGAGACTACTATATGGCCAAACCTTTCGAAACGACGGAGTTACGCCGGATTGTCGAAACGCTGATCTGCCTGACGGGTTCTCCCGCGAATTAATCCCTGCGGAGGCGTAAGAAGAGGTAGGTCGCCGACGCACAGACCGAAAAGAGGACGATGCTGATTCCGAACGTGAAGGTCAGCGTGGAAACCGAAAGGGTCACGCTGGTGTTGGGAAGAAATTTCGTCACGATCAGTTCCCCGATAAAAAGCAGTATCGCAAAAGTCATGAAACAGATCCGAACAAATTCAGACCCATCCAGCCGATTCCTTTTCAGTTGCTTGACGGAATCCAGAATTTCACAGGCCCCTGTGGCGGCATCAGGAACATGCAGACTCTCCCAGCTTTTCCCGCCAACGCTTTGAGTAAAAAAATGGTCCGGCCCATAGATCCATTTATAGACCTCATAGGGGCCTTTTTGGGCCAGGGTGCGGAGTTCAGCTTCTTCGGTCTTGTTGCTGGGCAATCGTAAAGTGGGCACGGTCATCCTCCAAAGTCTGTCTTGGCGGCTCCTGCTTACATCTCAAGTTTAACTTCAGGGTGTTACAGGCCGGTTGCGGTTAGGTTAATTTTCAGGGAAGGGGAACGTTCTGCTCAGATGGTCGCGTTCACCTATCCGAGAAAACGATAACTTGGATGGATGTGCAGGAGGTAAAGACAGGCCGCGGCGAAAAGAACCGCCGCGGTTGAGAAGAAAGACAGTAATACGATTTCCTTCCACACGCCGCGGCCGGAGCGCCAGCGGATCAGCCCCGTCAGGATCCCGAAGAGCGCGAGAGTCCCCGCGATACCCCATTCAGGATTTTTTTGGAAATATTTTCCAATGAGGGCAATCGCTTCGGTGGGGAGGTAACGAGGGGACATGTGCCCTCACCCCAGCCCTCCCCCTCCACAGGGGGAGGGGGCATCAGATTTTCTATAAATTTTTATCTCCCTCTCCCTCAGCAGGGAGAGGGACGGGGTGAGGGTAATTTGGTTAGCTGCACCCCGATGTTGTTCCACAGGTGTCACATTTGAGACAGGTGCCGTTGCGGACCATGGTGAACTGGCCGCATTCGCGACAGGGATCTCCCTCATAGCCTTTGAGTTTAGCCTGGCGGGATTTCTCGGACAGCACAGTGAAGGATCCGGCAACCGGTTTCACTTCCGGCTTGAAGCCCACTTTGGAAGGCGGGGCCGCCGGCGTCGCGTTGGGTTTGGCCGGCGGCGCCACGGGCCCGATGTTCGAGATGTGCGTGGATTTGGGATGCAGATTGGGAAGCGGAAGGTCCACCTGGTTCGGGTCCACGACCCGCTCCGAGATGACTTCTTCATCGGTGAATTCGGGCTGCTGCGTTTCCGGGCTGCCGACCGAACTGGCGCGAAGGTCTTCCGCGGTCACCTGGGCCAGGTCCTGACGGTCGAGGTAGCTGACCGCCAGTTCGCGGAAGATGTAGTCGATGATGGAGGTCGTCATCTTGATCTGCGGGTTGCCCTGAACCATGCCGTTCGGTTCAAAGCGCGTAAAGACGAAAGCTTCCACATACTCTTCCAGCGGCACGCCGTGCTGCAGGCCCAGAGAGATCGCGATGGAGAAGCAATTCATCAGGCTGCGGAAGGCCGCGCCTTCCTTGTGCATGTCTACAAAAATCTCTCCCAGGGCGTTATCGTCGTATTCCCCGGTGCGCAGATAAATCGTGTGCCCGCCGATCTTGGCCTTCTGCGTGTACCCGGAGCGGCGGTCCGGCAGGCGGCGCCGTTTGGCCAGGTAGCGGTAAACCATTTTCTCGGCGATTTTGAGCGGTCCCTGCTGGAGGTCTTCCATCGTGACCGGTGCCTGGTTGTCCGACTGCGAAACCGTGTTGAGCGGCTGGCTGAGTTTGGAACCGTCGCGATAGAGGGCGATGGCTTTGAGCATCATCTGCCAGGACTCCACATACGCTTCGTTGATGTCGCGCAGCGTCGCTTCATGGGGGAAGTTGATCGTTTTGGAAATGGCCCCCGAGATAAAGGGCTGGGCCGCCGCCATCATGCGCAAATGCGCCATTGGAGCGATGTAGCGCTTGCCCTTGGCGCCGCATTTGTTGGCGCAGTCAAACACCGGCAGGTGCTCTTCCTTGAGATGGGGCGCGCCTTCGATGGTCATGGTGCCGCAAACATACTCGTTGGCAATGGCGATTTCATCGGCGGAAAAACCGAGGTGCTTGAGGATCGAGAAGTTCCAGTCAGTCAGGTGCTCGTCAGAAATGCCGAGCTTTTCCTTGCAGAAGGTCTCGCCCAGCGTCCACTGGTTGAAAGCAAATCCGATCTCGAAAGCCTGCGGCAGGGCCGTTTCGATTTTCGCAATGACATCGTCGGAAAATCCTTTCGCCCTGAGCGTGTCCGCGTTAATGTGCGGGCAGCCATTGAGCGATCCGGTCCCTTTGCAGTAACGGACGATGTCTTCGATCTGAAGCGTGGTATAGCCCAGGTTTTTGAGCGCCGGGGGGACCGAACTGTTGATGATCTTCAAATACCCGCCGCCGGCCAGTTTCTTGAACTTGACCAGCGCGAAATCCGGCTCGATGCCGGTGGTGTCGCAGTCCATGGACAGGCCGATCGTTCCTGTCGGCGCGATGACCGTGACTTGGGCATTGCGGTAGCCGTATGTTTCGCCCATGGCCAGCGCACGGTCCGCATCTTCGCGGGCGGCTTGCAGGAGATCGGTGGGGCAGTACTCGGGCCGGATCGACTGCGGGGTTACGGACAGTCCCTCGTAGTCCTCTCGCTTGGTCATGTAGGCGGCGCGGCGATGGTTGCGAATGACCCGAAGCATGGCGTCTTTGTTCCGCTCGTAGCGGGCGAACGGTCCCAGCGCTTCCGCCATTTCCGCGGAGGTGGCGTAAGCGCCCATGTGCATCATGGCGGTCAGCGCACCGGCGATGGCGCGTCCCTTTTCCGAGTCATAGGGAATGCCTTGCACCATCAGGAGCGCGCCCAGATTAGCGTAGCCCAGTCCCAGCGTGCGGAACAGGTAAGACCGCTCGGCGATTTCTTTGGAGGGGAACTGCGCCATGGCCACGGAAATTTCCAGCGTGATCGTCCAGAGGCGCGCCGCGTGGCGGTAGGCGTCGATGTCAAAGTGCCGGGTATCGAGGTCGTAAAACTTCATCAGGTTGATGGAGGCCAGGTTGCAGGCGGTGTCGTCGATAAACATGTACTCGCTGCAGGGGTTGGAGGCGTTGATGCGCCCGTCCGCCGGACAGGTATGCCAGTCGTTGATGATGGTATCGAACTGAATCCCCGGGTCCGCGCAGGCCCAGGCCGCGTAACAAATCTGGTCCCAGAGATCCTTGGCCTTGAGGATTTTGCAGGGGTTCGGATCACGGCCTTGTCGGGCGGCCTTTGTTTTTTCCGTACGCCAGACGAGCGGCCAATCGCCGTCTTCCAGAAGCGCCTTCATAAACGCGTTCGGAACGCGCACAGAGTTGTTGGAGTTTTGCCCCGCCACGGTGAGATAGGCTTCAGAGGTCCAGTCGGTGTTGTATTCGTCGAATGCAATCTCCGTGACGCCCTGTGCGGCCAGTTCCAGAACCCGCTCGATGTAATTGGACGGGATCATGACGACTTGCGCGGCGCGCACCGCCGCGGCCAGACGGGTGTTCTTCTTGCGGTCCAGTCGTTCGGACGCTTCCGGCCAGGCATGAACCGACTTGATGATTTCGTTGAGGTGTTTTTTGCAGAGTTTGGAGCCGGTGACCAGCGCCGCCACTTTCTGTTCTTCCTTGGTCTTCCAGTTGATGTATTCCTCAATGTCGGGATGGTCCAGGTCGAGGGTGATCATCTTGGCCGCCCGGCGGGTGGTACCGCCGGATTTGATGGCCCCGGCGGCCCGGTCGCCGATCTTCAGGAAAGACATCAGCCCCGAAGACTTGCCGCCGCCGGAGAGGGCTTCGCCCGCGCCTCGGATACTGGAAAAGTTGGAGCCGGTGCCGGAGCCGTATTTAAAGATGCGGGCTTCCCGAACCCAGAGATCCATAATGCCGCCGGGGTTGACCAGATCGTCGCTGATGGATTGGATGAAGCAGGCGTGCGGCTGCGGATGCTCGTAGGCGTTGGTGGACTGCTGCATCTCGCCCGTGGCCGGGTCGACGAAGTGATGCCCCTGCGCCGGGCCCTCGATACCGTAAGCCCAATGCAACCCTGTGTTAAACCATTGCGGGGAGTTGGGCGCGGCCATCTGGCTGGCCAGCATATAAGCCATATCGTTGTAGTATGCCCGGGCGTCGCCTTCTGTTTTAAAGTAGCCGAGCGTCCAGCCCCAATACGTCCAGCAGCCGGCCAGGCGATGGAACACCTGCTGTGAATCCGTCTCACTGCCGGAGCGTTTGTCTTCGGGGAGTGCGTTCAGCGCATCGGTGTCGGGGGCGGAGCGCTGGAGCCATTCGGGAACGCCGGGTTCCGCGATTTTTTTGGTTTTCGCCGGGATACCGGCTTTGCGGAAATATTTCTGGGCGATGATGTCGGTCGCCACCTGCGACCATCCCTTCGGGATGCGGAGGTTGTTCATCTCAAAAACAACGGATCCATCCGGGTTTCGAATGACCGACGCGCGGGGTTCCCACACGAGAGAATCAAACGCGCCGCGGTCCATTGAAACAAATCGATTTTGAACGGAGAGACCCTTTTGATTCTCACTCATGAACTGCCCCCTCGGCGAGTTTTGGAACCCCATCCAGCGTGATAAAGGATACTAGGAATGGTGTCTCTTCTTAGTGATACCACTAGATATTGAGGTCTGTCAAGTTTGGGACGGCACGGGCCGTTTTGCTGCAAAACGAAGCATAGGAAGGATTCGAATCGATGTCAACCGCTCGTCGGTAAACGGGATTTTCTGGAAAACGAGCGCGGCTACTTAATGGACACGCGGTTTGAAAATTGCAGCACGATTTCGCCGGGGCCGAGGACTTTTCGTCCGACGCGCGTCTTTCTTGGGACGAGCCCGACGTTGGAGAGAGGAATGCGAAGGATGCCGTCAGACTTCAAATCATTGGAGTAAAGCCGTTTGGTGTTGTTGTTAAAAAAAACATTCCCCGTTGTGGCCCCGGTGAAAGAGGGTCGGCCGATGGCCCCGGTGGCCCAGCGGGGCGCTTCCCAGATTTTCGGATGGAGTTCAGCTTTATAGAAGAGCTGGGTGCAGGTGTCCTGCTCGCAGTCCTGTTGTCCCATCAGCGTCCAATGAAACTTCCCGGACCAGTGGATTTTCCACTCTCCGATGGTTTCAATCCATTGGATGGGTTCAGCCCACGTGCGGCCTTTCTTCAAAAACCCTTTCGGAAAGCGGGGGACGAGAAAATCAACCCCTTTGGCCAGCCGGGGGGAAAGCTGGAACTTGCGTTGCACCACAAAGCCGTGCCGGTCGAGCCCAACCGAGACGGGTGTCAGCGACGGATGACTCAGCGGAAAAGCCTGGCTTTGCCGCACGTCTCCGCGATAAACGATCTGAATCCATTCCTGCGGCCGGATCGTCAGCTTCGGGTCTTTTGCGGAAGAGCCCTTGGCCTTTTCGAGAAACACGTTGCCTAACTCATCGACGCGCCAATGCGGCAGCGGCGTGTCCAGCCGGCCTTGTTTTTCCGTCCAGGTATTGAGATCGTAATGGAAAGAAATGAAATACCGCGGGGAGATTTTGGGCGGGACCGAATAACTCAGACGGGTGCCGATGAGAAAAAACCAGGTTTCCGTCGAGCTGAGAAGCCGGATGATCCCCAGGGTGGCAATGGCCACGAGCCCCCAGAGAATGAGTTTGTGAAAACGTTTAACCGCTTGAGCCGTTGCCCGCGAAAGTTCCACCCAGTCAATTTCTTTGGCGACGGAAGCCGTATCGGAAACCACCGAACCGAGGAAAACAGGGTCCTCAATTTTTCCACCCTGCTGCGCTTGAAGGCGTTCCCGGCGGGCACTTCGTAAAAAGGCTTCGGCCGCGCTGTGGATCAGCACTTCGTAGCACATGTTGCAATAAGTGGCTCCCGGAGGGTTCGGACATTTGCATTTCGGACAATTCATGGTGCTGATGAGTTGTAGACGGGAAAAGGCCGGAAAGCAAGGAAAAAGTGAAAAGTGATATAGTGAAATCATAAGTCGTCATCCCCGAGTGACTTTGTCGGGGATCCATCATGTCGTGTAATGGTTTGTTTGGATTCCCCGCACCGTCCACCCGTTGGATCAAACAGTCGGTGCGGCCCCGTCGACGAAAACATCGATGGGAGGTCGGGGCCGCCAGTAACCGCGGGGAATGACGGGGGGAATATGAAGCATTACGATTTTGATATCCGCGTGGCTTACGCCGACACCGATCGCATGGGGGTTGTTTACTATGGCAACTACCTGGCGCTTTTTGAGCGGGGCCGGACGGAGTTTTTGCGTTCGGTCGGCGCCCGCTACCGCGACATGGAAGAAAAGCGCCATCTGTTTATGCCGGTCATTGAGGCGCATGTCGATTATTTTGCTCCGGCCCGCTACGATGAGTTGATCCAGGTCCGCACGTCCCTGCAGGAGCTCGGCGCCGCGCATGTCGTTTTTGGCTCCGAGATTTACAATGAGGCTAAACGTCTGGTCGCCCGCGGCCGTGTGAAGCTGGCCGTGGTCAACGCCCGATGGAAACCCACCCGCCTGCCCCCCGAGATCCGCCGGCTCCTCGAACCGCACCTCGCCTAGCCCTATCCGTCCGCGAATATAACATCTTCTATGCCCTCTAAGAAGGTGTGCTCGCGCTTATTCGACGATATGCCTTGATCGCCAGCCTGGCGGTTTATGTGGCCATTCTGATCAGTCTCCACTGGGCCGGTTGTTTTCCGGCGCCCGGGGCGCAGGATGTATCCCGCCTGATCGGCGTGCCGAGCGTGGAACTCGAAGGACGCATCATCGATTTCCCCACCATCCGCTGGAATCAGACTCGATTTCTTTTTGAGGGGAAAGCCTTCCCGGGGAATCGTTACCACGGGCGGGTGGCCGTGACGTTGTCCTTCCCGCGGCCGGATCTGGGGCCCGGCGACCGCCTCCGTTTGCGCGGATGGCTGTCAACGCCGCGCCCGGCTTCCCGGTGGCATCCGTTTGATGCGCAGCGGTATTGGGCGGGATTCAATACGTTTGCTCTCCTGAAAGTTTGGTCGGAAGAACAGTGTCGGCGGACAAAACCGGTTCCTTCGTTGGATTTGTCTTCGTTGGCCTGGCGGTTTCAGAAACGCTTCCGGTCTTACTGGGAGCAGCGGCTCCCTCCAGAGGAAGCCGGCGTGCTCCTGGGCCTGACCATTGGCGGACGGGGTTGCTTGTCCGCGGAATTGAAAGACGCCTGCATCCGTGCCGGTGTTTACCACATCATGGTGGTCTCCGGGCAGAATGTCGCTGTCATCATTTTGTTCGCGCTTGCGGGGCTGCGTCTGTTGAATGTCCCCGCCCGGAGCCATGTGTGGATTTGTCTCGTTCCGCTTGTGTTTTACGCCCGCGTGACCGGCGCAGGCCCGCCGGTGCTCCGGGCGGTCGTTACAGCGCTGGCCGGCTTGACGGTTCTGGCTCTTCATCGCGATGTGCCGCGTTTCTATCCCTTTGGCATCGCCGCGGGCTGGATTTTAATCACGGATCCGGCGGCTCTTTTCGGCGCCAGTTTTCAACTGTCCTTCGGGGCCACCGCTTGTTTATTGGCGGTGATCCCGTATTTTAAAAGGATGGCGGGCGTGCGCCCGGCCCTCCTTCGATGGGTTCTGGAAGCCGGGGTAATGTCCTTATCCGTAACGATCGGGATCTGGCCGGTGTTTGTTTATTACTTCCATCGCTTTTCCTTAATGGGTCTTGCGGCCAATGGGGTGATCTTCCCGCTTTCGGAGGTATTGATGGTGCTGGGCCTGGGAATCGGGATCATCGGAATCGGGGTGCCGGCGATTATTCCGCAGGGTCTTGAACGCCTCATTTTTATGTTAACGCATTGGATGATGGAAGGCATCCTCTGGTTGTCGCGCCCGAGCTGGGCGGTGGTGGCGGCGGAGCCCCTGCGTCCCTGGGTATTCGGGATGTATTACAGTTTGTTATTTGGTATCCTTTTGGCATTCCATAGACGGAAAAAGCATGCACAAAAAAACATCCCCGTATCAACGCGTCGCGCTCGTCTATAACCCGGACAAGGAACGGGCGCGGACCGAATCCGCCCGGATCAAGCGCTGGCTCCGGCAGCACCACGTCCAGGTCAAAAGCGGGCCCCGTGTAACCGCGGGGATGAAGAACGTTGACGTCATGGTGGCGCTTGGCGGCGACGGGACGGTCTTGCGCGTGGCGCGCACGGTGGCGGCGTGGGGGATTCCTGTTCTGGGAGTCAATGTCGGTCATCTTGGATTTCTGGCGGCCACCGATGTGGGCGGGGTGTACCGGACCCTCTTGCGCCTCCTGGACGGCAAGGGCCGGATTGAGAACCGGACGCTGCTTTCCGTGAGCGGTGTTTCACGGGGGAAAAAGTTCGGTCCTTATCTGGCGCTGAACGATGCGGTCATCCGCTCCGGTTCCACAGGCCGGCTGTTGCGGCTGCAGGCGTTTCTGCGGGACCGTTTGCTGGCCACCTATGCCGGGGACGGCCTGATTGTCTCGACGCCGACCGGTTCCACCGCTTACAACCTGGCGGCGTCCGGGCCGATTCTCTATCCGGATCTGGATGTTCTTCTCGTCTCCCCGATCTGCCCGCATACCCTGGCGCAACGGCCGCTGGTCTTGCCGACCTTTGAAATTATTTCGGTACGGGTCGATCGTCCGAACCCGATCGCTCTTCTGTCGATGGACGGGCAGGTCAGCCAGACGTTGTGGCCCGGCGATCGCATTGAAATCCGGCGGGCGGTTGAACGGGTTCAACTCTTGATGGATCCGGACCGGAGCTTTTACCAGGTTCTTCAAAGCAAATTGAAATGGGGCGGTGCTTGATCAACGAAATCGGCATCCGGAATTTTGTCCTCATCGAAAATCTCCGCCTCCCGTTTGATGCCGGCCTCAATGTGCTGACCGGCGAAACCGGCGCCGGCAAATCCATTTTGCTCGATGCCATCGGCCTCTTGACCGGGGACCGCTTCCGCTCCGAAACCGTCCGCCAGGGGGCCGGGCGCAGTGAGATCGACGGTGTTTTTGCCTCGCCCGCGCACCGGGCGTTTGGCCGCTGGTGGGACGCGCATGGTTTTGAAAAAACCGGCGAGATCGTGATCCGGCGGGAAGGTTATCCCGATGGACGCTCCCGGGCCTTCCTGAATGACCGTCCCGTCACGCTGAATACCCTCCAGGAGTTGGGATCCTTTCTGGTCGATGTGCATGGTCAGAATGAGCATCAGCATATTCTCCAGCCGGCGGTTCAGATGGATCTTCTGGACCGGTTCGCCGGGCTGGAGCCGGCCGCAGGGGAGATCGAACCCTTCTATCAGACCTGGAAACAACTGACCGAGGAGTTAAACACCGGGCAGCTCTCCGAACAGGAACGCCTCCAGACGTTGGATCTTTACCGCTTTCAGTTGAATGAAATCGACCAGGCCAAGCTGACGATCGGAGAAGACGACGAACTGGCGCAGCGTCTGCCTGAACTCAAGAATGCCGAAAAACTTCGTGGACTGGCTCAATCCGCCTACGGTGCTCTTTATGAACAGGAAGGATCATCGCTGGAGCGGCTGGGGCAGGCGCAGCGGGCTTTTGAGAACTTGAAAGCATTGGCCCCGTCCGTGCAGCCCCTCTCGAAGGAGCTGATCGAAGTCCAATCCCGGCTCGAAGAGATCGCCCACCAATTGAAAATGCTGGCCGAACGCTGGGAAGCGGATCCGGAAGCCGTTGAACAAATTTTGACACGACAGGATCAGATCGCCCGGCTTCAGAAGAAATACGGCGGGTCCGTGGCGATGATCCTGCAGCAGGCCGAAACCCTTCGCCGGGAAGTGGATCGTCTGGATAACAGCGATGCCACTCGCCAGGATCTGGAGAAGCGGGTCGAGCAGGCCCGCCAGGCATTGGAGCGGGTGTGCCAAAGGGTGTCTTTGAAACGCCGGAAAGCCGCCGGGGCGCTTGGAAATGCCGTTCAAAAACAATTGGCCGACCTGGGATTGAAGCAGGCTGTTTTTCGGTGTGTTGTCGAAACGATCCCGGTTTCCTTAACCGGAGTGGATCGCGTGACGTTTGAATGGGCGCCCAACCCCGGCGAGGGGATTCAACCGCTGAAGGCGATCGCTTCCGGGGGAGAAATGTCCCGGGTGATGCTGGCGCTGAAAACCACGCTGGCCGAAGCCGATGCCATCCCGACGCTTATTTTCGATGAGGTGGATGCCGGTGTCGGCGGGGTCACCGCTCAGGCGGTGGGGAAAAAACTGCGCGCCTTAAGCCGTCATCATCAGATTTTGTGCGTCAGCCACCTGCCGCAGATCGCTTCCTGTGCCCAGGCCCATTTCCAGATTACCAAGCGCGTGAGCCAGGGCCGTACGCACGCGGAGGTCGTGCGCCTGGAGTCCGCCGAACGGCTGCAGGAATTGGCGCGCCTGCTGGGCAGCCAGGTCACGCCGATCAGTGTTCAGCATGCCGAAGAGATGCTGGTCAAGAATCAATGACCCGTCTGTTCAAGCGTCTTTCCGCCCTCCTTCTTCTTGCCTCTGCCAGCCTTTTTTATTTACCGCTGACCGCCCGCGTCTTGTGGGATTCGGATGAAGGCCGCTATGCGGAGATCGCGCGCGAGATGCTGGAACTCAAGGATTGGATCACGCCCCACCTCAATTATGGGGTGTACTTTGAGAAACCACCTCTGCTGTATTGGTTGACCGCCCTTTCCCTGTCCCTCTTTGGCATGAATGCATTTGCGGCGCGTTTCTGGTGCGCCACGTTTGGCGTTTTGACCGTCGGGCTGACCTACTTGATCGGGAAACATTGGAAGAGCGAGCGCTGCGGTCTTCTGGCCGGGAGCATCGTCGCCACCAGCCTCTTTTTCTTTGTCCTGACGCAATTTCTCGTCCTGGATATGGCGCTGACCTTCTGGATGACCTTGTCTCTTTATGCGGCGTCCCGGTTCATCCCGGAGCGATCCCCTAACGTGCGGCGCCGGTTTGCCATCCTGTTCGCGGTGGCCGCCGCCGGGGGCCTGCTCACCAAAGGCCCTATCGCGGTGGTTCTGCCGGGGGTCATCGTGATGCTCACGGTTTTCTATACCCGGCTGGGTTCCCAGATCAAGCGAACGCCATGGAAAGAGTCGATCGTGGTTTTTGTGCTGTTGAGCGCCCCCTGGTTTCTGGCGGTCAGTCTCCGGCATCCGTATTTTGCGTCCTTCTTTTTCATCCATGAACACATCGCCCGGTATCTGACCACGGTTCATCATCGCACCGCACCGGTTTATTTCTTCATCCCCATCCTCCTGGCCGGGTTTCTCCCTTGGAGCGTTTTCCTGCCGGCGGTTTTTCGTTATTGGCTGGCCCGGCGCGGGGCCGCGCTGAAACGGGATGCGGTGGGGGCCCTGCTTCTGATCTGGGTTGTTTTTATTTTTCTCTTCTTTTCGCTGTCACAGTCCAAACTGCCTCCGTACATTTTGCCGCTTTTCCCGGCGTTGGCGCTTTTGACCGCTGCTATTTTTGATGAGGCTTTCTCCGAGGAGCGCCTGCCCGGCTGGATGAGGGGCGGGATCATCGCGCTCATCGCTCTTTTTGTCACCGCGCTCTGGATCATCAAATGGCCCCATTGGGTTCCGGCGCTGAACGAATTACCGGCCAGCCTGGCGATCGCCCAGAGCGGATGGGTCGGGCTCCTGCTGGGACTCGGAGTTTTGGTTTTCGTCGGAATCGGAGGCATGCGCAGGACGGTGCCGGGGTTCGGAGGGATTCTTTTGGTCCATGTTCTTTTGTGGAGCAGCGTGGCCTCTTTGGCCAGTTCCCTGGACGCGTATTACTCGACGCAGCGGCTGGGAGCGTATCTGCGGGAACAGGCCCAACCCCAGGACCGGATCGTCGGGTACGGGGTTTCCTATGACAATCGCCTCCAGACCCTGGCGTTTTATGCTCGCCGGCGGATCGTTGTTTTTGGTGATGCCGGGGAGCTGTCGCTGGGGTTATCCCATGATCCGGAAGCGTCCCAGTGGCTTGTCTCAGAGACGGCGGCCGACGATGCGTTTCGTCAAATGGCCAAAGGGACCTGGGTCGTGACGGACGAGGAGCATTGGAACCATCTCGTGTCGCTGGGGCTGTCCCCCGCATTTGAAAGAGTGATGGACCAGGGCCGGTTACGCTTGCTGCATCATTTATGAAGCGATCCGGGTTCTGGAGGGTGATCGTTTTTTCGTTGCTGATTCATCCGGCGCGGGCTGAAATGGTTTTTATTTCGACCCAACCCCTCACGTTCGATACGTTGTTTTCCTCTCCAACGGAGCAGGCCTTAACGTTAGTCGATCCGGAGCTCACGCAATCCGTGGCGCCTCCTCCTCCCGAATCTCTTCCAGAGCCGCCGCCGCAGTTTCGGCTGCCGGACGTGATTGCGGATTCCCGCCAGTGGCGTGGTTTGCGATGCGGTGTGACCCTGCCGCGCTATGCCATTTTCCGTCATGGAGACAAGTGGAACACTTTCTGGGAAAAGGGGATGACTCCTTATGTGCCGCACCGCTTACACAATGTCCCCGAGGTTGATTTCACCAAAGAGATGGTGATCGGCGTTTTCCTGGGGGAGAGGCGTGATCCTCATTATGCCGTTGAGATCCGGTCCATTACTCCGCAAACCCGTCCGCAAGGCCCTGTCCTTGTTATTCGGTATCGTAAAATCCGCTTAATGGAGGGTGTTTTCAGCCCCGCGTTCCCGGTCCAGCCCTTTCACCTGCGTAAACTCCCGCGTTTTGACGGCGAGGTGATCTTCGAACCGGTCAAACGGTAAACCGTTGGTCCGGTTTTTGTGTTCGTCGGGGCAAAGCGGTATAATTGACTCACATTTTCGTCAACTATGAGCCTATCCAAAACAACTTCCCCAACGCCGGCCGCATCCTCGCTCTCCCAAACCGATGGGGGGCCTTATCTGTCGATCGTCATCCCCGTATTCAATGAACAGGAAAATCTGAGGGCGCTTCATCAGACGCTGATGCCGGTGCTGGACGGGTTTCAGAAACCCTGCGAGATTATCTATGTTGATGACGGAAGCGTCGATGAATCCCTCCTGCTGCTGCGCGAGTTCCAGGCGCAGGATCCGCGGGTTGTCGTGATTGAGTTCAGCCGGAATTTCGGCCAGCACGCGGCGGTGTTCGCCGGATTTGATCAGGCGCGCGGGCAGATTATTGTAACGCTGGATGCCGACCTGCAGAACCCGCCGGAGGCCATCCCGTCTCTGGTGCACACGATCGAGGCGGGCTATGACGTGGTTGGCGGCTGGCGGGAAGACCGTCAGGATCCCCTGTTTCGCCGGCTGGCGTCCAAGGTGGTGAATCGCATCGTTTCCTGGAGTACCGGAATCCGGCTTCGGGATTACGGCTGCATGCTGCGCGCCTACCGGCGCGAGGTTGTGGAGCAGATTCGCAAGTGTTCGGAAATCTCGAGTTTCATCCCGGCGCTGGCCAATACATTCGCCCGGTCCATCGCCGAGATCGAAGTGCCTCACCGCGACCGCGCGAAAGGCCGCACGAAGTATTCGATGAGGCGCCTAATCCGGTTGAATTTCGATTTAATGACGGGGTTTTCGCTTTTGCCGATCCAGGCGATCAGCACGTTCGGCCTGGTGGTGGCGGTTCTGGGCGGGGCGCTCAGCGTTTTTCTCTTTATTCGACGGTTGATCATCGGGCCGGAAGCCGAGGGGCTTTTCACCTTGTTCGCGATTCTTTTCGCGTTCATCGGTGTCCAGATCCTGGCGTTGGGCATTATCGGCGAATATGTCGGACGGGTCTATAACGAGGTCCGCAAGCGGCCCCGGTTCGTGATCAAGACTATCTATAACACCGATCGTCATCCCCCGCGGTAGTTGGCGGGGGATCCATACGAATGGATAGATTCCCTGCCAGTGGCCGCAGGGAATGACGGTTAAAGAGGAGACAGCATGCGCGTTCTAATTACAGGCGGAGCCGGATTCCTGGGATCTCATTTGGCCGAGGGGTTTTTGAAGCGAGGGGATGAGGTCTTTGTCCTCGATATGGCGCCCTCGCTCAAGGTGGAGCATCTTTTGTCGAGTCCCAACTTTCACTATGTGCGGGATTCTGTTTTCAATGAGGGGATGCTTGAAAACCTGATCGTCCGTTCAGACCTGGTGTATCACCTGGCGGCCGTGGTCGGCGTCGAGCATTACGTGGGCGATCCGTACCAGGTTCTCAACGTCAACATCAACGGCACGCAGAACGTACTGAAGCTGGCCCACCGCTACAATAAGAAAGTCGTGATGGCGTCCACGTCAGAAGTCTACGGGCGCAATACCAAAGTCCCCTTCAAGGAAGACGACGACCGCGTGCTCGGTTCCACGCGCATCGACCGGTGGTGCTACTCCACGTCCAAAGCCGCGGCGGAGCATTTCTGTTTTGCCTATCGCAAACTGGGGCTGCCGGTGGTCATCGTGCGTTACTTCAATATCTATGGTCCGCGTCTCGACAAGATCGACGTGGGCCGCGTCCTGACGATCTTTATGGGGCAGCTGCTCCGCCACGAGCCGCTCACCGTTATCGGGGACGGCAAGCAGACCCGCTGCTTTACCTATGTGGAGGATGCCATTCGCGCGACCATGGCGGCGGGGCTGGTGCCGGAAGCGGTGGGGGATATTTTCAATATCGGGACGGACCGCGAAACCCCGATTCTTGAACTGGCGCAGACCATGATTAAAATTACCGGGGCGCGCTCGACCATTAAGCTGGTGCCGCAGGAAACCATTTATGGTTCGAGCTATGAGGACATCCCGCGACGCGTGCCGGACAACACCAAAATGAAAACCATCTTGAAAGTAAAGACAGAGGTTTCACTTGAAGACGGCCTGCGCCGGACGATCGAGTGGTTCCAGAAAGCGCATTTCGAAGCGTCGCAAGTCGCCGGCAGCAAGTAATAAGTAGCAAGTTCCAAGTTACTTTTAACTTGGCACTTTTATGCAACTCGCGCTCAAGATTGACGTCGACACCTACCGGGGCATCGCCGAGGGGGCGAGCCGGTTGGCGGCTTACCTGCACGCGGAACATATTCCCGCCAGTCTTTTCGTAACGATGGGGCCTGACACGTCCGGCCGGGCGGCCTGGCGCGTTTTTCGCCACCCGGGTTTCTTCAAGAAAATGCGGCGGACCAGCGCCATCGCCGTGTACGGCTGGCGCACCGTGCTCTCGGGCACGCTCTGGCCCGCGCGTCCCATGGCGATTTCTTTCGTCGACCAGTTGCGGCAGTGGCGGGCGTGGGGGTTTGAAGTCAGCCCGCACGGTTATGATCATATCCGGTGGCATGATCAGGCGGCGGCGTGGGACGAACCCCGGGCCCGGCAGGAGCTGGAAAAAATCTCGGAGACCTATCAGCACGTCTTTGGCGATCCGCCTCAAAGCTTTGCGGCTCCGGGCTGGCAAGCCGGTGCCGGAACGTGGCAGGCAATGGAGCGCCTGGGGCTTCTGTATCACAGCGACAGCCGGGGAGATTGCCCGTATTTTGTTCAGGCAGCCGGCCGGGCCCTTCAGACCCTTGAAATTCCAACCACGCTGCCCACGTGGGACGAGATGCTGGCCTGGGACGGCGTCACCTCCGAGCATCTGGTTGACCGAACCTGGGGACTCCTTCGCCCGGATCAGCTCAATGTCTGGACAATCCACGCCGAATTTGAAGGGACGGTTTACTTTGAGCATTTCCGCCGCGTGGTGGAGCGCACGAAACAGGAGAAGGTCGAATGGGTTTTTCTCCCGCAGGTGGCTCAGCGATTAACCACTCCGCCAGGCCAGGCGCCGGTTTGCGATTTTGCGCAAGACACGCGCCCGGGCCGTGCCGGGACCGTCACGTGCCAGCGTTTGAACGGATAGGTTTTAAACCATGAAATCGATTCAGATTCGAAAAGCGCGCATGCCGGATGTCCGGGCGATGCATCAATTGCTGAGCCGCTTTGCCGATCAGCGGGAGGTGCTGCCGCGCTCGATTTCTGAAATCTATGAAAACCTTCAGCAGTTTTTTGTCGCCGAAGACCAGGACCGGGTGATCGGGACCTGCGCGCTTTATGTCACGTGGGATAACCTGGCGGAAATCAAGGCGCTGGGGGTCGAAGAAAAGCACCAGGGTCAGGGAATCGGGACTCGCCTCCTGGAGGCCTGTCTGGAGACCGCGCGCGGGCTGCGCATCCGCCGCCTGTTCACCTTGACGATCCGGAGCGGTTTTTTTGAACATTTTGGTTTCCGTCATGTGGACAAAGAGAGTCTCCCGCACAAGGTCTGGACGGAATGCGTGCGCTGCATTTATTTCCCGGACCGTTGCGTCGAGTACGCCATGGTCAAAGATCTGCCGGGGCAGGGCCCCGTGCCGCCCCCGATTGTTTTTCGTGAAAAAACGGCGCCCTCCAGAGACCTGCCGCCCGGAACCTTGGTCCCCTCGGAACCCATGGTGCCCGGTGCGAGCATCCCCCGCGCGAAAGAGGAAACTCATGAGTAATTCACTCCGGTTTCGTTTGTTGCTGTTCTCGGCCACCGCGGTCATGCTGCCGGCGCTGGTGATTTCCATTGTTCAGCGCCGCATCAGCTCGGAATCCCTGAAAAACAGCATCGAGCAGGAACAACGACAGTTGACGCGCCGGATCGCCAACGGCGTGGATGAGGAAATCCGGCACACCCAGAAGCTGGTCGCGATGACCGCTCACAGCTCCTTCTTTTCAGCGGGGTCGCGGATCGATCAGTATGAGACGTTTCACAATTTAATGGATCAGTATCCGGGGTTTCAGGAATTGATGCTTGTGAGCGGCGTCGGCGACGAAATAATGAAGGTCAGCCGAACCGTCTCCCGCCCGCGCCTGATGCATCGCACGGAAGACATTCGTCAGTCTTTCATCGGGGACCCGTTCTTCTCGGCCAACCGCTCGCCGACCATTCTCATCGGGGAGCCGCTCCGGTCTTTTTCGAATCCAACCCGGCAGGGAGCGGTGCTGGCCAAAATCAGTTTTACGTCCTTGGGGACGCTCATGCGCCAGGCCCAGATCGGGCCGCGGGGGGAAGCCTTTATCGTTCATGAAAAGGGAATGCTCCTGGCGCATCCGGACGAGCAGCAGGTTTTTGCCCACCGCAACCGCGCGGGCCTGCCGGTGGTGAAAGAGTGGATGGCCCATCCGCTTGAGCCGACGGGACTCTGTGAGTACACCAAAGCAGGCGGCGTTCCCATGATCGCGATGGCGTATCCCATCCCGCTGCTGAAAAGTGCCGTGATCGTGCAGCAGCCTCGCGCGGACGTTTATGCGCCGCTGATCCGCATGCGCAATCAATTTATTCTCTGGACGCTGCTGTTTGTCACGCTTTTTATGTCGCTGGCCATCGGCGTGGCCTGGCGGATCCTGGAGCCGCTGCGCCGGCTCCGGGCCGCCGCGGAACAGGTCGGGCGGGGGAAACGCGATGTGCAGTTGAACATTCATACCCATGACGAACTGGAAGAGGTGGGCCGGGCTTTTGAAAACATGACCCGTTCCCTGGCGGAGCTGGAGCAGATGCGCCAGGACCTGATCAATATGGTTGTGCACGATCTCAAAATGCCGCTGGCCACGATCCTGCCTTCGTTGGATTGTCTTATAACCAACGAGGTCGGGCCTCTTTCAACGGATCAGACCCATTTCCTTCAGATCGCGCATCGCTCGGCGCATGAGATGCTGCTGCTGATTCAGAACCTGCTGGATGTGGCCAAAATGGAAGAGGGGAAGTTGACTCTCTATAAGGATGTTTTTGCTCCCGGGGTTTGGGCGCAGGGGGTTCTGTCGAATTTTCAGCCGCTGGCGCTCTCCAACCGGAAGCACCTGGGCCTGGTGATCGCCAGGGAATTGTCTCCCGTGGAAGGCGATCCCACCCTGTTGGGCCGCGTCCTTGGCAATCTGGTTTCCAATGCGCTCCGGCATACGGTGCCGGAGACCGGGGAAGTGGTTGTGACGCTCTACCGGGATGGGTCCTCCCTGGGGGTCCAAGTGCGGGACAACGGCGAAGGCATTCCGCTCGAAGACCAGCAGCGCATTTTTGAGAAATTCGTCCAGGCGGGGAAACATACCTCGGTGCGAACCGGCACCGGCCTGGGTCTTACCTTCTGCAAAATGGTGGTCGAGGCCCACGGCGGCCGCATCACCGTCTCCAGCGTCCCGAAACAAGGAACGTGTTTTACCTTCCATTTGCCGTTCTTTGAGAACGTCCAACCTCTCCCTGAAACAAAGGCAGCGGCTCCCATCACCCAGTCTCAGCCCACAACGGTTTAAAACGCGCTTAAATTGCGGGTTGATCGACGGATTGTGTAAACTGTGCCTGATAGAACTTCAATTGTTTATCCCCTCTAGGACCCGCGGCGGATGAGTTTATCGCCGCAGGTCCCGTACCGATCCCAATAACACAATAGTCGGTACGTCCCGACTATTTAGGTTATCGGGTTACGGGACGTCGAAAAGGAAAGAGCGAACGGGAGAGAGCATGCGTAAACCTTTGATCGCCGGTAATTTCAAGATGTATAAAACAATTTCAGAGACGCACATCTACGCGAAAGGACTTCGGGCAGCCCTGGCTTCTGTCGCGGATCGAGAGGTGGCGGTTTGCCCGCCTTTTACGGCGCTGGCCGCGGTGGCTGAGGAGTTGCGCGGCAGTCCCATCGCTTGGGGTTCTCAGAACGTTCACTGGGAAAAGCAGGGTGCTTTTACAGGCGAGATTTCAGCGGAGATGCTCAAAGAGCTTGGCTGCCGCTTTGCGATTGCCGGCCATTCCGAACGGCGCCAGTATTTCGGGGAAACCGATCAAACGGTCAACAAACGAATGCATGCCGTCCTCGTGGCCGGGATCACCCCGATTGTTTGCATCGGCGAAACCCTGCAGGAGCGCGAGGCCAATACCACTTTTTCTGTCGTGGAGCGGCAGATGAAAAACGGCCTTCAAGGATTGGTCTCGAACGCCACCATTGTGATCGCCTATGAACCGGTCTGGGCGATCGGCACGGGAAAAACCGCGACGCCGGCCCAGGCCCAGGAGGTGCATGCCTTTATCCGCTCTCAACTGGCGAAGACATTCGGGGATACCTTTGCCAAATTGACGCGGGTCCTTTATGGCGGCTCCGTGAAGCCGGACAACATGTCCGCCTTGATGAGCCAGCCGGATATCGATGGAGGGCTGGTGGGAGGGGCGTGTCTGGATGTGGAGTCGTTCTCGAAGATTGTGCGGTATCAGTAAGCCATGAAATTAGCGATCGGATCGGATCATGCCGGATTCCAGATCAAATCCGGCCTGGTGCGCTGGCTGCGTTCCGCGGCCGGCGGCCGGCATTCCGTGAACGATCTGGGATGCCCGGGGGCAGAGTCCTGCGATTACCCGGATTATGCGGCGCTCGTGTCCCGGGCTGTTGCCTCGGGGCGCGCGTCACGCGGTATTCTGATTTGCGGCACCGGGATCGGCATGGGCATGGCCGCCAACAAGGTCAAAGGCATTCGCGCGGCGGTGACCTGGAATCCTGAAGTGGCTGCTCTGGCCGTTGAACATAATAAGGCCAATATTCTTTGCCTTCCGGCCCGCTTTATTAACGGTCCGCTGGCCCGCCGCATGGTCCGGGTCTTTTTGAAAACGCATTTCGCCGGTGGGCGGCATGCCCGCCGCGTGCGAAAAATCGGGATGATGGATTAATGGGAATTGTAGGGGCGGACGGCTGTCCACCCGGACATTGCGATCCAACGAAATGGCGGACGCACACCGCATACGACCGCGGTGCCTGCGCGCTATGAGAAATTGCGGAAGCGCGGGCATCGGTGCGCCCCTACGATTCTTCATGGTCTTTTTCCTGGCAGGAACCGTATGGGCGGTTGAGCCGCTCGTCCTGGCGCAGCAGCATTTTCAGTCCGGGCTGGCCTATGAGCGGCTGGGGCGTTTGGCGGAAGCCTATACGGAACTGCAGCTGGCGGTGAATCTGGATCCGGAGAACGCCCAGGTCTCCCTGGCGGTTGGGCTGGTTGCCAGCCGGCTCGGAAACATGGAAAAAGCCCAGTATTTTTTAGAGCGTTCCATTTCGATCGATGCCGGTTCCTGCGCGTCGTATTACCAGCTGGCGTTGCTGTATGAAAAAAAAGATCTGGCTGATCGAGCCAATGAAAGCTGGCAGCGTTTTTACGGTTTAACCCAGGATACCGCGCTGAAAGCCGTCGCGCAGAAACACATCCAAAATCTTGAAGGACGGCCATGAGGCATCCGGCCACCAGGCTGTTTTTCTGTTTTCTGTTGTTCTCCGGTTGTGCGGCCCATCACCGGGTTCAGCTCACCGCCAAACCCCTGGTCATCCGCCGGATCGCCGTGGCCCCTTTCAGGGGAACCGGAGGAGCTGCCGCAACGGATGAATTCATCCGCCAATTTCTTCGGACGGGCGTCAAAGTGATGAAACAGAACAAAGACGCGGATGCCATTCTGTCGGGGGGTGTGACGGAATACCGGCCGGACAATAAATTAACGGTTTTTCTGAGCAGCAGCTCCCGGGTCAACGCCTCCGGGCAAACCGTCGCGGTCTCCAATCCGATCGTTTCACTCAGCGGAAACCCGGTGATGGTGGAAGGGACCTCTTTTTCACAACCCGGAATCCAGATGATCGCGGTCAACGCCTCCGTCGGGGTTTCGGCCAGGATCACGAATGCGGTGACCGGGGCGGAGCTCTGGTCGGGGGATTATACGTATGAGGGGATTGATCCCTCCGCGGCGCTGTCGGCCGTCGTCCGTTTGCTGGTTCAATCCATGGGGCGCGTGCTTTCCCCGGCAGACCGCGCGGCCCCCGCCCGATCCTCCACGCACGGATCGTCACGATGATGGAAAAAACAGAAACCGTTCCATCTGCCCCACGAGGTGAACCCCCTCTTCTTTTTTCGCTCGGCACAAAACTGGCTTTATTAACCACGGCGCTTCTGGCCGTCAGCTTTGCCTGTTGCGCCGGACTGACCTTGATGCTGGCTCGCCAGAGCATCCGCAACGATCTCCAGGCCAAAATGTCCCAGACCAGTCATTATCTGGCGGTCGCCAGCCAGGAATTTGTGGCACGCGGGGGGGAGGCGGATCAGCAGCAACTGGCCCGCCTGAGCCAGCAGTTTCTGGAAGAACCCGCCCTCTTATCCGTGAAAATTCTGTCTTTCAACCGGCAGGTTCTGGCGCATGCCAGTAAAGGCGGTCTCCGTCCGACGGATTTCTTTAAGTTCCAGATTCCCATCCGGCAAGGCTCCCGCATCGTCGGATGGGTTCGCGCCTGGTATTCCCCGACGCAGGCCCTGCAAGAATGGACCACCGATACCCGCTATCTTCTGGGACTGATTTTCTGCGGGACCCTGATCGTTTTTGCCATTCTTCTTTTTGCTCTGAATGAGGTTCTCCTGAACCGCCCCTTCCGGCGTTTAATGCGGGCGGTTGACGAGGCGGTGTCGCGAGGGCATCTCGTTCCCATGGAAAAGGTGCGACGGGGAGAGTGGGGAATTCTCGGGCAGCGACTGAACCAGCTGTTGTCCCCCGTTTTGCAAACCCGCGAGTGGGTGGATCTGATGTATCAAACGTCGCGGTTGTTGGGCGTGCCTCCGGCGCTGGACGGAGCGCTGGAATCGCTCTTTTCCGGACTGTTGTACCGGTATGGATTGTCGGCCTGCATTCTTTTAACGGAGAAGGCTCCCGGGGTGTTGAAAGCGGAATATGCCGCGGGGTTGTCCCGCGAATTTGCGCAGCGGCTGGAAGTGCGTTCCGGGGAAGGCGTGGCGGGTATCTCACTCGCCTCCGCCGGCTTGCGACGGGTTGAGGCGATCACGGCGGAGGAAAGCGATCCTTTTTTGCATGCGGTCTGGGAAAGGCTGCAGATCCGCTCAGCCTTGTTTGTCCCGCTCAAGGTCGATGGACGGGTGACCGGGTTGGCCGCCTATTTGTCTTCTTCGCCCGGTGGATTTCAGGAGCCGGGCCTGAAATCCCTCATGGATCTCTCCGATCATTTAGCGCTGGTGCTTCATAACAACCGGCGCGTCTCAGAAATCGACAGCACCAATCGGCGCCTCGAGTCCGAAGTCGCCACCACGCTTCGGGAACTGACCCAGACCCACGCCCGGCTGGGGCATAAAACCAGGGAATTGAAAACGGTTTACGATCTGGCGCTGGCCACCGCGGCGTCCACGAATGTGGAAGACATTATCCGGGTCATGATCAGCGGGATCAAAGAGTTGGTCGAGGTGAGCGGCGGGGCCTTTTTCCATTTCGACCGGGAATCCGGTTTTCTGGAGCCATTCGTCCCAGCCTTCGACGCGCCCGCCTCGGGCGTACCGGCGCTTCGCTGCAAAATCGGCGAGAGTCATTTTCTGCAGCGGGTTCTCCAGGAGCGGCAATCGCAAATTTTAAATTTCGTGGATACAGCCGAGCAGCTTCCACCCTCCTGGAAAGCGGTTTCCATTCGATCCATCCTGGCCATCCCGCTTCAACAAGAGGGGGTCGTCACCGGCATTTTCTGCGCGATTAATAAATTGAACGGTCTTTTTGGCGAAGACGACGTGCGGCTTTTGACCCTTCTGACCAGCCGCGTGGATGAAGTGCTTCGCCGGCTGGCGCTCGACCAGCAACTGCGCCAGCGCGTGAATGATTTGAGCGTGCTCCAGGAAATTACTTCTCAATTGCCGAGCCCCCCGGTGTTGATCGATACCGTCGGGGTCATCGGGCGGATCACGCGTCAGGCCCTCGAAAACAGCCAGCTCTGTCTCTTTTTTGTCCATCAGTCGGCCAGCGAAACCCTGACCATGGTGGGAGGCGAATGGGACCCGCTGTTATCCTTTGATTCCAGGGCTTTGACGATTGGAACATCGGAAAATGTGCCGCTCGCCAATGTCTTCCGCGAAAACCGTCCCGCGCATTATCAACGGGGTGTTTCCACGGAAAGCTGGCGCAATGATCTGCTGATTCAAGCCTTCGACCTGAATGAGCTCTTGTACTTGCCGTTGAGTGTTGAACAGGGGCGCATCGGTGTTCTGGCGATTGGATCGACCGGGGACCGGTCCCTCAGCATGGACCAACGGCGGGTGGCCTGGTGGATTGCCAAGCAAGTGGCGGTGATCATTGAGCGGTCGCGGCTTTACGAGCGGTTGCGCTCGGCCAACGAAAAACTCGAGCAGATCAATACGCTGAAGAATGAGTTCATCAGCATGGTCAGTCACGAGCTGCGCACACCGCTGACCACCATCAAGGGGTTTGTCTCGATTGTTTTGAACGAAGAAACCGGACCGCTGAATGATCAGCAGCGCCACTTTCTGGGAACGTCTGATCGGGCCATTGACCGTCTCACCCTGCTCGTCTCGGATTTGCTGGATATTTCGCGGATTGAAGCCGGGCAGATTAAGATGCAGGTCCGGCCCATTTCGTTGAAGGATGTGATCCAGCGCGCCGCGACCAGTTTTGCCCCGCAGATTAAAGCCCATGGGCTGACGTTGACCCTGCAATTTTCCGAGCATGTGCCGATGATTCTGGCGGACCCTGATCGCCTGAGCCAGGTGTTCGATAATTTGTTTTCGAACGCGCTCAAGTTCACGACCAAAGGGGGAATCACCGTCACGGCAACGGATAAAGGGGATTTCGCCATGGTGTCGGTCCGGGATACCGGCACGGGGATCCCCAAAGAAGAGTCTGAGCGTATTTTTGAGAAGTTCTACCAGGTGAAGGTGGGGAATGCCTGGCCGTCCAAGGGCACGGGGCTGGGACTCGCGATCGTTCGTTCCATCATTGAAAGCCATCGAGGAAAAATCTGGGTGGAGTCGGGAGTCGGGGAGGGGGCCGACTTCCGCTTTATCCTGCCGCGGGCCCGTACCGACGAGAAAGGGGGCGTCGCGTGAGTGTGCCGGTCCTCCAGGAAAATCTCCTGCCGCCTTCTCTTCGGGAGGTTTTACGCCGGAGAGGGTTTGAAACCCCTGAGCGACTCTCAGCGCTGCTGGCTCCCGCCCTGAGCCAACTCCAAATGCCCGAGCGATTTCCGCAGATGGTTCAAGCGGTGGATCGCCTGCGCGGGGCGCTGAAACAAGAGCAACCCATTGCGATTTACGCGGACCGGGATGTCGATGGCCTGACGGGCCTGGCCATTCTGGCGCGCACGCTGCGAACGCTGGGCGGGAGCGTTCATTGGGGCAGTCCTTTGAAAGGGCGCGGCCTGGCGCATGACGTTTTGCAGGATCTGGCGGCTCAGGGATCCAAAATCCTGATCCTGGTGGATTGCGGCTCAGGGGAAGAGGCGGAACTGGCCTGGCTGGCCGCTCAAGGGATCGATGTGATCATCGCCGACCACCATCGCCTGCCTGAGAACCGTCCGGAGGTTTTCGCCTGGATCCATCCCGGAGTGATGGAAGGCGAATCAGAAGAAGAACCGTCCGGGTGCGTGATGGCTTTCAAACTGGCACAAGCGCTCTGGCTTTCCTTTTTAGGATCGAATGATCCCGGCCGGATGGATTATTTTCTTTTTGACCACCTGGACTTGCTCAGCCTGGGGATTCTGGCCGATCGCATGCCGCTGACCGGGGAGAACCGCATTTTCGTCTGGCACGGATTGCGGCGATTGGCTCAGACCCGGAAGGTGGGGCTGGCCGCTCTGTTGCGGTTCTTCCGGCTGACCCCGCGGTCCGGGCCGATCACGGTTCGCGAAGCCACCTGGCAGTTGATCCCCTTAATGAACGCGGCAGGCCGCCTGGGGCAGCCTCAGTGGGCGACGCAGCTCCTGATGACGGAAGACGCGTTGACCGCGAGGGATTGTATCGATCATTTAATCGAACTCAACACGCGCCGGCGGGACGAGCAGCAAAAAAGCACGGATCATTTTGAGAAAACGGTCCTGGAGCAATGCGCGGTTGAAACCGATCCTGTCCTGGTGGTGATGGCGGAGGACTTGGAGCCCTCCGTCACCGGGCTGGCGGCTCAATCGCTGGTGCAGACGTATGGCCGTCCGGCTTTTCTATTCGTGGCGCAAGGAGAAGAAGTGGTTGGTTCCGCTCGCGGGACGCCGGAGATCGATCTCTATGCCTGGGTGGAAGCCCAGAAAGAGTTGCTGCTAAAATTCGGGGGTCATCACGGAGCGGTGGGAATGACCCTCCGGCGAAGCGATTACGCGCTTTTTCGTGAACGGTTGTTGGTCATGGCGCAGCAGGGAAGTTGTCGTGAAGGCGAGATTGCGCCGGAAGCGGAAGCCCGGGTCACGCTCCGGGAGATCAACGATACCTGGTGGGAGCAGCTCAAGAGGCTGGAGCCCTTTGGTCCCGGATTCCCGTCGCCGGTTTTTGAGATTTCAGGTGTTCAGGAGATTACCGCGCTGACCAAGCCGCGCACCGTCAAATTGGTGGATGTGAAAGTGGCCGGTCCCGGCGCCGCGCTTCTGGCGGAGTTTGAAAAACTGGATGTTCAAACCAGGGTTTTGCAGGGAGAGGGACCGTGGCGCGTGATCGGATATCCGAAAGACACTCGCAAAAGCGAATCGAACATGAAATGGATGATTCAGGAGGTTGAGGCGGATCATGGTTAAAAAACAAACTAAAAAGATGTCATCCCCCGCGGGTTCTGGCGGGGGATCCAAGCATCCCGGCATGATGGATTCCCGGCCAAAGACCGCCGGGAATGACGGTTGGGGAAAGGTATCGATCGGGGTCATCGGGGGCAGCGGTGTCTACGCGATCGAAGAGCTGCGAAATGTGCGCGAGGTGCGCATCAAGACGCCGTTTGGCGATCCCTCTGATGCCTTGATCCTCGGACAGCTCGAAGGAGTCGACGTCGCCTTTCTGCCGCGTCATGCGCGCGGCCACCGGATCAACCCGAGCGAAGTGAATCACCGGGCCAATATTTTCGCACTCAAGAGCATCGGTGTGGAGCAGATTATTTCTGTGGCGGCCTGCGGCAGTTTGCGGGAGGAGCTTCGCCCACGGGACATGGTTTTTCCCGATCAGCTTTTTGACCGGACCAAGAGCCGTCCTTCGACTTTCTTTGAGAAGGGAATTGTGGCCCATGTCGGGATGGCCCATCCCTACTGTGGCGAGCTTTCGAGCCGGCTGTACCAATGCGCCAAATCCCTTGGTTTTAGCGCCCATCGCGGCGGTACCTATGTCTGCATGGAAGGACCGCAGTTTTCCACGAAAGCCGAGTCCAACGTGTACCGGACGCTGGGGTTTTCCGTGATCGGGATGACGGCGATTCCAGAAGCGAAACTCGCGCGCGAAGCGGAGATTTGTTACAGCTCGGTGGCCCTGGTGACGGATTACGATGTGTGGAAGGATGAGCCGGTAACGGTCGAGATGGTTATCGGTAACCTGACGGCCAACACCGCTAATGTAAAGCGCTTGCTCAAAGAAGCGATTACCAAACTGAGTCGTCCGCGCGGCTGCGGGTGTGCCCAGGCGCTGCGATATGCGATCCTGACCGACCGGAAGCTGATCCCGGCGAAGATCAAGAGGGATTTGAGGCCGTTGATTGGGAAATACATTGAATCGTAGGGATGGCGGGCGCACAGCGGTGCGCCCTTACATTCCAGATGGTTCGCAAATACGATTAGCGATTCAAATACAATGGGATCGTAGGGGCGCACCGCTGTGCGCCCGAACATCACATACAGTCCGGCCATGATTAAAGCCATCATCTTCGATTTCGACAACACCCTCATGGACTTCATGAAAATGAAGCGTGCGGCCGTCGAAGCAGCGGTGGATGCCATGATCGACGCCGGGCTCCCCTATGCGAAGACGGAGATGATCGACAAAATCTACAAGGTGTACTGGAAAGAGGGGATCGAAGACCAGTTTATTTTCGACAAAGTTCTCACGGATGAGTTCGGCCGTATTGATTACAAAATTCTCGCTTCTGGGATCATCGGCTACCGCCGGGCCAAGGACGCAGCCCTCACGCTTTATCCTCATGTCCACCTCACGCTCACGGGACTGGCCCGCATGGGTTTGAAAATGGCGGTCGTGTCGGACGCCCCGCGTTTGCCGGTGTGGCTGCGTATCTGCGGTCTGGGGTTGCAGCATTACTTCGACGCGGTCGTGACGTTCGACGATGCCGGAGTCAAGAAGCCGGATGTTCGTCCTTTTCGAATGGCGCTGGAGCGCCTCGGTTTGCAACCGAATGAAGCGCTGATGATCGGAGATTGGGCGGAGCGTGACGTGGTCGGCGCCAAAGCTGCTGGCATGAAAGTCATCTTTGCCCGCTACGGGGACACGACCGGGACCCAGAACTCCGGCGCGGATTACGACATCGACGACATCGCCCGCCTCCTCGACATCGCCCGCCAGGAAAACCGCAACTCTTAAAGAAAATCGAGAATATTTGGGCGCCTTGTCCCTCTAAGATAATGAGAAACCTTGAAAAATTATCGATATGGGGTATAAAGTGCCATATAATAAGGCTGTCCTGCTCTTCAGGGAGAAATTTATTTATCCTGATGGAGCGCTTGTCGAAATGAAAGCCTGGGCGGTTCCAAAGAGTTCCGTCACGCCGGAGGGGTTCAAATATTCCCTCGTCTACATTGATCCGGCAGGAAAACGGATTCTAGGTTACGACAACAGCGAAATGAAGGGTCATCATCGCCATGAAGGCAAAAGGGAAGCCGCCTTCATTTTTATCTCTGTGGATGATGTAGTCCGTCGGTTTCAGCAAGAGGTACTGGCATTGAGGAAACTTTATGAAAGTTAAACGCGTCCTGATCAGCATCAAAAGTACGGAACAGGGTCTCAAGGAGTTCGCTCAAACATTGACCGCACTTCAAAAGGGTCGGATTCCGAAAAAGAGGCGCGGTGTTTATTTCGTCACGCTGGAGGCGATGCGGCGTGTTTTAACGCCAAAGCGGTTGGCATTGCTGCGGGTCATTCGAGAAAGCCATCCCAATTCAATTTATGAATTGGCCGGTCTGGTTAAGCGGGATATAAAAAACATTCAACACGACATTTCCTTGCTGGCCCGTGTCGGATTAGTCAGTTTGAATAAAAAGGCCGCTCCCCGGGAAACCGTTGTTCCCTCTGTCGGTTACGACAACCTCCAACTCCATATCCCTGTTATTTAGTTTGCTGACCGGCCGGTGACGAAGCCGTCCGCCAATACTTCGGGCATTACGCCGCCATAATGGGACGCATCGGCCAGAACATACTCGTCTTTCACGGCATCCGCTGGGGCCCAGAACCAGCCTTGCGGATCCCAGATCTGCGCGAGGGAGTAGTGGTTGACGACTTGCTGAAAGGCCTGGGCGGCCTGGGGGTAGTCTTTTTTGATGTCCAGCACTTTGCCTTTGATAAAGCAGCAGGCAGCCACGTCGTTTAACGCCCAGAATTTGAAGATATTCCGGCGCTCCAGTTCCTTGCCGCTGTAGTCGATCACGCTGCCGAACTCGCGCATCTTGCGCTCCTGCAGTTGGACGGCAAATCCAGACCATTCATCAATCGTGGCCTGCGCCTGGGCCAGAGCCGCATCCAGATCGCCCCGGTTGAGGGCTCTCCAGGCCTGAAGGGTCATGTCTTCAGAAGTTCCGTAGAGAACAGTTGGCCGAGAGGGCCGTTGGGCAAGTTGCTCGTCGGCGGGTATGGGAATTTTTACTGCCACCACGTACGAAAGATCCGTGCCTGCGACTGGGTCGATCCCAAGCCCGGCAAAACAACGCCAAGCGGCCGCGATCAGCGATGAAGCAGGAGTTTGATCGCTGCTCAGCTGTGTCCGCCATCCGTCACGGAAGAATCGCCCGTTTGTAGCATAGGGATAGGCGGCTTGTCCGGGGATACGTGCCAGCGCGGCCTGGTCAAAGGATTCTGTCAGGCGGCGGATCTTGGCGCGCGCTTCGGAGGCCACGTCCCGGCGGCCCTCCCGGGCGGCCCAATCCGCGATCTGTCCCCAGGCCAGAATATACTGCCCGAGCCCTTCGTACCAGATCATCCGGTGCTTGTCTCGGGCCGAACGGCTGACCGATGCGGTTTCCTTGCGGCTTTTGTCCATCATAAACGCGATATCCGCTTCCGCCTGATCCGTCGGATCCACTCCCAGGTGGTCGTCGATGGACACCTCGAATGATTTCTCGGCGGTTTTCATGAATTGGTAAGGGTCTATTCCCCGCGCGGCCAGGCGTTTAGGACCAATCGCCGAGAGAAACCACGTTGCCGTATCCAGGGCTTGTATCCGATCGGGTCCTCCCAGGGTGATGCCTCGGATCAGCTTGTAGGTGTTTCGATTGAGTGCGGAGTTGAACAGCCAGCCCTCCACATGGTCACGCTCCTCGGTCAGCGCGACAAGCTCCTCTTTTTCGAGGCGCGGACAGCGCAGCAGCTCGGTCAGGAAGGCGTAGTAGCTGATGTTATTTTCCGTGGAAAGAACATTCGAGCCGGGAGCTCCGCTACCGGAATCGCCAGAGGACATGGCGACCGCGCCGGCGCGATGCGGCACGCTCGTGCGGATCCAGTAGGCGATATCCAGCGCCAGGCGGGTAGCTTCCTCATCGTGGAGAGCATTCCCATAGCGGGCGGCAAAGAGTCCCACCCAGGCGTTCGGGCCTACGTGGACCGTCTTTTCAATGCCTTCGGTCCCGAAGTGGACGTTAAAGAAATTGGCCAGCCCGTGGCGCCCGATATGCTCCTTCCGTTGAGGCGCCTCGTCCCAGGCGCGCCGGAAGAACTGCAAAATCTGTTTAGCGCGTTCGGTATCCCCCAGGTGTAAAGCCAGAAGGCCTACCGCCCCCTGGTCATAAGTAGAAGCCTGTTGAGCCATCTTCGCGTCAACGGAATCAGGGAAACTGGTAAACAGCCCTGTTTTTGGTTCCCAGTGGGTTTCCAGGATATGTCGGTAAATGTTGCTCAGATGGCCGACTGTAATAAGGGCGTCGCTCCTGCTCTTAGCGTATGCGCGAGTTAATACCACTAAAAATACGAAAGTAGCCAGTAAAATGGTGACGGCATGGGTCAAAGGACTCGTGCGCATATTGATGACTCCTGGATATTAGTAATTGGTGTTCAGGAACTTCATGCGTATACACCGAAAGCAGCGTTGAGTCAATAGAAATGTTAATTCAAGTTAATATTTTTACAACTGTTAAATGACTATGGGAGGGTGTGCGACATCGCACATGTGCCTATTGGTGTGCTAAAAAGCAGCTTTTGGCTATCAAAACGCCTGCATAGGTTCCTATGACATTGCCGGCGATGGCCAGAAGGAGGCCAAGAGGGGCTAGTCGCGGTTGGTAAACGCCAGCAACAATTGGGGTTGAGGCGGTTCCTCCAATGTTGGCCTGGCTGGCGGTGACAAGGAAAAACATAGGGACATGGAAGAAATAACCATAGAGGGCTAAGAGCAGGGCGTGCATGAGAACCAACACATAGGCCATGACGATCAATAGAGGCGCCTGGAAAATGTATTGGAGTCTTGCGTTGGAGCCCATGGCCGCCAGAAGCAGATAAAGACAAAAGTATCCCCATCGCGAAGCGCCATACTTTTCAAGCCGCGTGGCCGGGGTAAAAGACAAAAGAATTCCGATGGCGGTGACCAGCAGAAACGCCCACCCGGAGGCTGATAAGACGGAACTGCGATGAGGAAGGAGTTGGCCAAGTTTCAAGCAACCCGCGCCAACAACGATGCCAAGACCGATAAGCCAAAGGGCATGAAGGGGAGATGAATGGTGTTTTTCAGATGATGAGCCGACAATCGTTTCAATCCGTTTGACGACATCATCCAGGGTGCTTCGATCCGCCTTGACCCATCGGTCCCATGGTTCCTGCCAGGCCGCAAGCGCCACGAGGATTCCCATCCAGGAGTAAGTGATAACGGTATCGACGATAACCATGGGAGCGAAAACCGCTTCTGGTGTCTGGAGCGCTTCTTTGACCGCAAGCATGTTGGCGCTTCCCCCGATCCAGCTGGCGGAAAGAGCCCCTACCCCCTTCCATGTTTCAGGCGGGAGCCAGTGGACAAAAAGGCTGTAGGAAGCTACGGCACCGACAGTGATGCCGCCAGCGCCGACAGCCATGGACGATAAAGCGATCGGTCCCAATTTCAAGATGGCCGGGAGGTTGATATTCAACAGCAGCAAAACCAGACAAGCAGAAAGAACATAAGTTGTTAGAAAATCATAAACCGGAGATTTCGTCGGAAGCAAGCCCGCGGTGGCCAGAAGCATCGGCAGAAAGTAACACCAGAAAGCGCTGGGCAGATAGTGGTAGAGCTTCTTAAAAGCCGGGACACGCTCGAGGAAGAGCACCCCGCTGACGAGCCCCAAAAGCGCAAAGAACAAAATAATTGTCGGCATGATCACTCCAGTGTGGCACATGGGCGGTTCCGGCTTACCGACCCGTGGCGCGCGGTTTCTTTTTCGACGTCTCGGCTCAGACCAGCCCGCGAACTAGTGGAACGCTCCTGGAGGTCGCCTCTGGCGACCAAGCCAGCGCGGTCTGAGCCGTCTTCGCCGAGACATCGGAGAAACCGCAAGCCACTCTCGGAAAGCCGGAACCGCCCCTTCCCAGGGCCCTCTCACATTACATTCCAATTCCTGGGCCGATGCCCCGGACCGAAAGATGGGGGCCGCGGATCGTAAAGCCTCCACGGAGCGGCCGTGAATCCAGCAGGAAAACCGAGTCCAGATCCACCCAATCAAAGACGCCGGTGCCGCAGGCCAGATGAACGCTGGCCGCCAGGCCGAGTTTGGACTCCTCCATACACCCGATGCTCAGTCGCTTTTTGAATCGTTTTGCTACGCGAATAATCTCCAGTGCTCCCAATATGCCGCTTTTTGCGATTTTGATGTTGACGCCGTCAGCAGCGCCGGTTTTAAAAACCCGTTCAGCGTCAGCCGCGGTTCGAACGGACTCATCAGCCAGGAGGGGGAGCCAGCATTGTTTTCTGAAGAGTCGCGCTGAACGCAAGTCATGGCGGGGAAATGGTTGTTCAAAAAAGACCACGGGAATCTTCTCCTGGATGACTTGCTTGCCAAAGGCCAGCGCTTCCGAGAGCCGGAACCCTTGATTCCCATCAGCGACAAGTTTGGTTCGGGGCGCCGCTTTTCGGACGGCTCGAACCCTTTCATGGTCTTTTTGAGCGTGACCGGAGAGCTTAACTTTGAGCCGCCGGAAACCGCGTCGCGTCGCGGCCTTGGCAGATCTGTAAAGGTCATCCGGCGATCCGACCGACAACGTGAAATCTGTTTCAATGATTGTTTTTTCTCCACCCAAAAAATGTGAGAGCGATTGACCGGTCCACCGCGTGTAAACATCCAGGAGCGCGCATTCCATTGCTGCCGTAGCAGTCGGATGCTTGGCGTGGTGTCGCCAACAGCGGGCAATAAGGGAACGATAGGTTTCAATCGGCTGCCCGCCTAAATCGTGCGCCATCGTTTGAAGGACGCGCTTCATGGTCTTTTGCGACTGGTCCGGCATGGCGATGGAAGAGGAAGCTTCCGCTTTCCCGCGCGTGCCATCGGATAAGCGGATAATTATCTGGACGTTATCGGTCCTGGTCTTATGACCGGCCGCGGTGACAAAAGGGTTTTTCAGGGGGAAAGAGACAGGAATGATGTTGGTGGATTGAATAACTGGCAAAGACGTCATTGCGGCAGATATCGGCCAAACGTGATAACGCGTTTTCCGACCACGTCGCCGGATTCGATTTCCTCTATCGGTTTACCGAATTTTTCCCGTCCGCGGATCCGGTGAACGACCTGACTGGTTTGGGGGGCTTCGATCAGCCAGTCTTTTCCTTCGTAGAGAGAGACATGCGTAATTTTGTCCGGCTGATCCGCCCGGGCCGAAAAGATCAGATCCGCCGGCTGGAGCTGAGCGCGCCGGATTTTTTCAGCGCGCAGGTGTTGTTCCATGGAATCGCGCGGCACAATGACTCCGTTCAGCCGGTAGCTCAGATGCACGAGGCCTGAACAATCCACTCCCGCTAGCCGCATCTGGCCGGTGGGGTCTGCGGGAGAGAGGCCTCCCCAGACATACGGATCTCCCACAAAAAGCAGCGCAGTCACCAGAATCTGTCGTCGCCACCGATGCGGCGGCCATTTTCCGGAAAGGGAATGCAACTGCTTAGAACGGACCCATCCGGTGCGGCCGTTGTAAAGGTCGATTTTCATCCAGCCGAGACGTTCCTGGAGCCGACAGACTTTTGCGCTCAGCGGCAGCCGTAGGAGGAGTGTGTCGCCGGGCCGGTCATAAACGGAAGCCCATTTTGCGCTCACAACATGGGTGGGTGGTTTCGAAACGGTTGCCGTGCTCAGCGACGTGGCCTGAACCCATCCCGGGTAGCCTTCCCAGCGGTTGTTGTGCGTAAACTCCGGCTGCTCCAACGCTTCGATGAACAGCCAGGTTCCGCTGGATTCCTTGACGACAACAGATTCGCCGAACAATACCTGGGTTTCCTGCCAATCGTCGGATTCTCCGGCTGTGGGCAAAAAAGGAGATCGTCGCACATCGGCGACCGGAGTTTGGACGACAGCGGTGTTGAAGGGTTGCGCCCGGATCGGGGAAATCCACAGAAGGCTACTCAACAGCATCGCAACCAGAAAGCGGTTCATTTTTCTCCGTCATCCCCCGCGGGTTCTGGCGGGGGATCTATGCATCAATGATGGATCCGCCAGACGTCTGGCGGATGACGACTGTACGACTCTCTTATAGCATGAGTCTTGAGCGCCTGTCACTTTCCTCCAGCCCGTTGACAAGCCCCAGAAAGTCTGCTATATATATAATCAGCAATACAAACAATATATACCACTGACTATTAGAATGAAACCTCGACGATTGACGATCAACCCTTCCCAGCCGGTATCGGACCCGCTCCTTCCGCGGGGGCTGATGGCGCGCATCGGGTATTTGCTGAACCGGCCGGCGCTGCAGATCCGCCAGAGGGCGCAGGGGATCCTGTCGCCGATGGGGCTGATCCCTCCTCATGTGGCTGTTTTGTCGACTCTGCATACCGAAGGGCCTCTGACCCAGCGGGCCCTGGGGCAATGGTTGAAGATCGATCCCACCACCATGGTGTGGTTGATCGACGCTCTCGAAAAGAAAGGAGTGGTTCGCCGGGACGCGCATCCCCAAGACCGCCGGGCCTATCTGATCAAGCTGACGCCTTCGGGAGAGGCTCTTTTCCGCCAGGCCAACAAGCAGCTGGACCAGATGGACAAGGAATTTTTAGCGCCGTTATCGAAAAACGAGCAAGGCGATCTTCGGCGGTTGCTCATCAAGCTGTTTCGAAATTTGACCACACAGGGGTTTAAATGAAACGCCGAAAAGATGAAGGCCGCAACATCTCTACCCTCACCCCGACCCTCCCCCTCAACAGGGGGAGGGAGCCGATAGAGCGGAAGTCGTTCCTTCTCCCTGTTGAGGGAGAAGGTGGCCGGAGGCCGGATGAGGGGCGATACCCAGTCATTGTTTTTATTGTGGTATTGCTTTTGTCAGGCAACGCTGTCGCCGCTACGCCCCATTTTGCTTTGAGCCTGTCCAGCGCCGAAACCGCGGCGCTGGCGTACTCGCCCCGCCTGAAAGCCGCGGCGGAGCAGATCGCGGCCTCCCGTGATCGTGCGGACAGCCAGAGGGCGCTCCTGATCCCGCGATTAACACTGGATGGTTCCTATAAATATGTGACGGAAGTGCCGGAGATGCGCGGCACGGCGTATGGGGCCCATCGAAACACCTCCATTGGGCCCACGCTCACCTGGACGCTCTGGGACCAGGGCGCCCTTTATAAGGGATGGCGAAGCCAGCTCTCCCTGGTGCAATCCCAGAAGGATGCGGAAGCTCTGGCGCGTAACCAGATACTACTGGGGTCGCGGCTTGCCTATTTTCAGGTGCAGCTGGCCCTGGAACAGGTGCGGCTCATCGGGGACTTTATGAACCTGGCGGAGTCCCAGTATCAGGACATCCGCAAGCGTTTGTCCGCGGGTTCGGCCAGCCGTGTGGACGCGTTGTCCGCCCATCAGGAGGTCCTCAGCCGCCGGAAGGATTTTCGCCAGGCGCAGGCGGATCTGGCCTCTGCTTTGCATGAACTGCTGACACTCACCGGCAACACTACGTCCTATGACCTCTCCCGGGTCGTGGATGGGCGCGTGGCTTCTTCCTTGCCGGCTTATACCGGATCCCCGACCCTGCTTCTGGAGCTTGATCCCCTGTCACCTTGCCCGGTAGAGCTGGCCGCGGCGGCAAAGCGTGACTTTGATGCGGTGCATCCGCAGCTCCGGATGTATTCGGATCAGGCCGAGGCGAACCGTTTAAGTGCCAAGAGCCTGTCCGCCGGGCGATGGCCGAAAATTCTGCTCTCCGGACGCTCCAGTTATGACTACCCCAACGGCCCGGTGCTGGAAACCGTCCAGCAGAACGCGGTGTCCTTGTCCGCCAGTGTTCCACTTTTCGAAGCCTCAAAAACCCAGCGGGAGACTGATGAGCAAAACCGGCGCGCGGCTGCGGCTGAGGCGACTCGCCAACAATCGTTTGATGAATTACGCCGGGATTGGTTTAAAGCCCGCGATCAGTATGGGGCTCTGCGCGATCAGGAGGCTCTGGACCGGGAGTCTGTTTCTGAAACCGGGGAAATCAGCCGGCTCAAGTATCTCATGTATAAGGAGGGCGGCCTGACCTTCCTTGAAGTTGAAAACGCCAATCTGAAGGCGCTGCAGTCCAAGGTGACGGCGGCGCTGACGCAGGCCCAGATGCTCATCCGTTTGGCGACGCTGGACAGCCTGTCCGCGCATCGGTGATTTAAAGGAGTTTAATTATGGCCATTGACGATGAAAACAAAACAAAAAAGAGTCCCTTGAAGAAAATTCTTCTCGTGGGAGTCCTTCTTGCCGCGGGTGTGGCGATCAAAATGATTTTCTTTCGCCATACCTTTCTCTACGCCGGGACGCTGGAGGCGACGAAGGTGGATCTCTCCGCGCAATTGGCTTCGGCGATCGCCGCGGTGAAAGTTCAGGAGGGGGATACGGTGATGTCGGGACAAGAACTGGTGACCCTCACGTGTGACGATGTTAAGGTGGCGGCGGGTCTTGCCCGGGCCAATTACGATCGCAGCCTGCGCCTGTATAAATCCGGCACCGTTTCCCAGGAGGTCTGGGACCAGGTCCGCAGCCGGAAAGAGGATTCGGATGTCCGCATGAGCTGGTGTTCGGTCCAGTCTCCGATAAGCGGGACGGTGCTCAGCCGCTACCGCGAGCCTGGGGAGTGGGTCACCCCCGGCACCAAACTTCTGACGCTCGCCAATATCCGAGAGATCTGGGCTTATATCTATGTCTCCCAGGCCGACGTGGCCCACCTTAAGCCCGGGATGAAGTTGAAGGGTACGCTTCCGGAGTTAAACAACCGCGAGTTTGAGGGGATGATTCTCAAGATCAATGATGAGGCGGAGTTTACCCCCAAGAATGTCCAGACGCAGGCAGAGCGCACGCGTCTGGTCTTTGGTGTGAAAGTAAGTTTCCAGGAATCCAACACGGAAGAAATTTTAAAACCCGGCATGACCATCGAGGTGGCCCTTCCCAAGGGCTAGGATGTCGTGGATGATCCCTTTTCTATCACCGTCCAAAACGTCCAAAAAAACTTCGGACCTACCATTGCGCTGGCCAACGTCTCCCTGACGTTTGAGGCTGGGTTGATGCACGGGGTGATCGGCCCCGAAGGCGCGGGAAAAACAACCCTCATGCGTCTCCTTCTCGGGCTCATGAAACCCGGTTCCGGCCGCATCACGTACTCCCGCGGCGGCCGTCCGGTTGATTTTGAAGCCATCCGGGCGCAGGTCGCCTACATGCCCCAGCAGCAGAGCCTTTACTCCGACCTTTCCATCGACGAGCACCTGGATTTTTTTCGAGCCCTCTACAGCATCCCGCCGGAAGCTTACCAGACCCGGCGTCAGGAGCTTCTGCATCTGACGCGCTTGACCGAGTTCATCCACCGGCCCGCCGGCCATTTGTCCGGCGGGATGTATAAAAAGCTCGGCCTGATGTGCGCGCTCCTGCGCTCGCCCCAGGCGATCCTGCTGGACGAGCCGACCAACGGCGTGGACCCGATCAGCCGGCGGGAGTTCTGGGACCTGCTGTATCGCCTCTCCGATCAGAAAATCCTGATTCTGGTAACCACCGCCTACATGGATGAAGCGGAGCGCTGTTCGCGGGTGCATCTGATGGAACGGGGTCAGGTGGTAGCGGTCGGTGAGCCGCGGGAGCTTCTGGCCCGGGAAGGCGCTGCCGGCTTTGATGAATTGTTCATCCGGCGGGCGGCGGAGAAGAATCAATGAGCGACGTCACCGTAGACGTGCGTGAGCTAGTCGTCAAATTCGGGGATTTTACCGCGGTCAACCGGATTACCTTTGCCGTGAACCGCGGCGAGATTTTTGGTTTTCTGGGCGCCAACGGTGCCGGCAAGACCACGACGATCCGCGTGCTCTGCGGGCTTCTCCGGCCGACGTCTGGTGACGTTCGTGTGGCCGGCATCGGTTTCGATCATGGCGAACTCGCGATTAAATCCAAGGTCGGCTACATGTCGCAGAAATTCACGCTCTATAACGATTTGACGGTCGGCGAGAACCTCGATTTTATCGCCAGCCTGCGGAAGCTGGACCGGGAGGTGTATTTAAAGCGGCGCCAGGAACTGTTCGATTTTATTTCCTTCGACCAATCGCCGGCGTCCATCGTTCAGGATCTTTCGGGCGGGATCAAACAGCAAGTCTCTCTGGCCGCTGCGCTGCTGCATGATCCGGAGATTGTGTTTCTGGATGAACCCACCGCCGGGGTGGCGCCCGCGGCGCGCGAGCGGTTCTGGCGGCTGATTCAGCGCCTGGCCGGTCTCGGCAAAACGGTCTTTGTGACGACTCACTACATGGATGAGGCGGAACAATGCGGACGAATCGCCCTGATGCGGGAGGGCAAGATCGTTGTCACTGACAGCCCGGCCAACCTGAAAAAGACGTTATTCCCCAAAGCGGTCCTCGAGTTTGAACCGGCGGGGAATCTCAGCTTTTTGGAAATCGCCGCCCTGGAGCACCACGAAGCGTTTTCATTTTTTGAACCCTACGGCCGGCGGTTCCATGCGGCGATCGGAAGTGACGCCATCTGGGAAAAGGTCCGCCCGGAGTTTGAGAAAAAGTTTCATATCCGTCCCATCCCGCCTTCTCTGGAAGATGTATTTATCCGTGCGGTGGAGGGGGGATCATGACTCCTTCCTTTGTGTGGGCGCGGGCCTGGGCGGTGGCGCGCAAGGAAGTGTTCCACATCCGGAGGGATCCCTTTACTCTCACGCTCGCTTTGGGCCTGCCGGTCCTGATGGTCCTGGTTTATGGTTTTGCCATGGACTTCAACGTGAAGAACGTTCCCTTGTCTGTCAGCGACTCCGACCGCACCCAGGCTTCCCGCCGGTTAATAGACTTGTTCACCAGCTCCCATTACTTTCTCGTCAATCCCTCCGGCTCGATGGCTGAGGCGGTTCAGGATGTGACGGCGGAGCACGCCAAAGCCTGTCTGATCATCCCGCCCCGTTTTGAAAAGGATCTCCTGGCCGGCCGGGGGGCTGAGGCGCAGATCCTTCTGGATGGAGCGGATAACTCCACCGTTGGACCGGTGGCGGGATATCTTAATGGGATCCAGACAATGGCTTCTCAGCGGATCGGCGGTTTTGACCCCCCGAAGCTCTATGAACTCCGGACGCGCTTCCTCTTTAATCCGGAGCTCAACAGCCGGTGGTTCGTGATTCCGGGTCTGACGGTCGTGGTGATGGCGATTCTGTCCATCATGCTGACCGCCCTCACCGTGGCGCGCGAGTGGGAAAACGGTTCCATGGAGCTGCTGCTCTCAACGCCGATCCAGCCGCTGGAGATTATCGTCGGCAAGCTCGCTCCGTACGCGGTTCTGGGAATCACGGCCCAGGTGTTTGTGTACGTGATCGCGCGGACGGTTTTCCAGGTGCCGTTTGTCGGGAACCTGGCTGTTTTCGCGCTGGGGTGTGTGCTGTGTCTGGGCACCTATCTGGCCCAGGGGATTTTAATCTCCGTGATCGCGCGCAAGCCGCAGGTGGCAATGCAGTTTTCCATGCTCTCGGGGATGCTGCCGACCAACCTGCTCTCCGGATTCGTCTTCCCGATCGCCAGCATGCCGCTGGTCTTCCGTTATCTGACGATGATTTTTCCGGCGCGGTGGTTCATGACGATTTCCCGGGATACGTACCTCAAGGGATCCAGCCTGCTGGAACTGAGCGGGGCCTTCTTGATGTTGACACTTTTCTGCGGGGGGATGATCCTGGCGGCCACGCGCCGTTTTAAGAGAGACCTGGAACCATGATCAACCGGACGCTCATCGGTTTTGTTAAAAAGGAGCTCACCCAGGCGCTGCGCGACCCGCGGATGAAATTCATTTTGTTTCTGGTTCCCACCGTCCAGTTGACGCTCTTCGGGGTGGCGATCTCCAGCGAAGTCAAAAACATCCGCCTGGCCGTGGTCTTTGATTCCAAAGACACGGTGATGCGCGACATTTATGAGCGAAGCCTCGCCAGCGGGTGGTTCATTCCGGCTCGGACATCGGGAGAGAATCCGTTTACGATGATTCAGGATGGGAAGGCGGATGCGGTGCTCTTGCCGCCGCCGGGCGGTTTCACGCGGGCCCTCGGGCGCGGAGATGCCAAACTGCAGCTCCTGGTGGAATCGACCAACGTCACCCAGGCGCAAGCGGTTGAAAATTATATGCAGGCCATTGTCCGGCAGACGGTGCGGGATGATCTTCGGCTCACGCTGCCGGAGCCTCCGATCCGCTTTGATGTTCGCGTCCTGTTCAACCCGTCGTTGCAGTCGGTCATCTTCATGGTGCCGGGCGTGATGTGCATGGTCATGCTGATGACCACGATGATTCTTACCAACGTGGCGATCGTACGCGAAAAAGAGATGGGCACGTTTGAAATGCTCATTTCCGCGCCGGTGTCCCGGGCCGAAGTCATCTACGGGAAAACGATTCCCTATGTCGTGATCGGCATGGCCGGACTGCCGCTCCTGTTAGGCGTCGCGATATTGGTGTTTCATGTCCCGATGAGGGGGTCCTTTTGGGTTCTGAGTGGGGCGTCATTGGCCTTTGTCTGTACAACGGTAGCGATCGGAACGCTGATTTCTACCTTTTGCCAGAACCAGCAGCAGGCAAGCATGGCCGGCTTTCTGGTCATGTTCCCATTCTTGATGTTCTCGGGACTCTTTTTCCCGATCGAAAATATGCCGGGGTCCATCCGGTGGATGGCGTATCTGGATCCGCTGGCCCATTACCTGGGTCTTTTGCGTAACATTATGCTCAAAGGCGGAGACGTCCGGTATGTGGGGGTGCACGTGGCTTCCCTGGCCGCCATGGCGGTGGCGAGTATTGTCATCAGCTTCCGGCGGTTCCATACCACGCTGGGGTAGGGAGGGAGCCGCCCTGGATTTCCGACCCGTGGCGTGCGGTTTCTTTTTCGGCGATTCGGCTCAGACCGCCCGCGAACTCGTGGAATGCTCCTGGAGTTCGCCTTTGGCGACCGAGCCAGCGCGGGCGTAAAGCGTCTTCGCCGAATCGCTTGAAACCGCAAGGCCACTCTCGTAAACCCAGGGCGGCTCCCTCCTCTTGAAGATATATGCATCCGGAGACCCAGGGAGGGGTCTGCTGGAGGCGACCCTCTGAGGCGCGACGGACCGGACCCGAGGTTATTGACCGGCGATGGCTGGTTCACCGAAGGTGAACTAAAAAGGGTATTCCCCTAGTTTCGCCGGGCTTCGGGTCCGGGACGGCGATAAACGCCGAAGCCTAGTCGCCGGAAGAAGGCCCCTCCCTGGGTCTCCGGAAACGCTCCTTGCCAATGGTGAAGGGCGAAGAACCGGAATAGATTTGCTATAAAGGAAGCGGCATGATTATTACGATTCTCTCTGACGCGGAAAGCTGGAAAAACGCCTACATCCCGGAACTGATTCACGATTTAAAAGCGCGGAAGCATCGCGTGCGATGGGTTCATCGCGCGGCAGATGTTCCACTTGGCGAACTGGCCTTTATTCTTGGATTTTTCCAGATCGTTCCCTCAAAAGTCCTCTCCCGGAATAAGCACAATCTGGTTGTCCACGAAAGTCGGTTGCCCAAAGGCCGGGGATGGTCTCCTATGACTTGGCAAGTGCTCGAAGGGTCTAACCGGATTCACCTGACGCTTTTTGAAGCGGTGGAAAAAGTGGACGCCGGGACCGTCTATCTGCGTGGAGAGGTTCCGCTCAAAGGGCATGAGCTCCTGGTGGAAATCCGCGAAAAGACCATTCGGGAAATGCTGCGGCTCTGCCGGACGTTTGTGAAACAATACCCGGCCCTGATCGCTCGCGGGAAGCCTCAGACAGGCCGGCCAACTTTTTACGCGCGGCGAAAAGCCTCTGACAGCCGGCTGGACCCCCGGAAATCCATTGAAAAGCAGTTCAATCTTCTCCGCATGGTCGATAACGAAAGTTACCCGGCCTTCTTCGAACTCAAAGGCCACACCTACCGCCTCAAAATCGAAAAGAAATAATTGGATTCGTAGGGGCGCACCGCTGTGCGCCCGCAGCTCTTGGTTTGCCCCGCGGTCTCTGGCGGCCCCGACCTCCCGTTGCCGTTTTGCTTGACGGGGCTGCACCGACTGTTTGACTCAACAGGTGGACGGTGCGGGGGGATCCATCAAGTGGTGCTCGGTGCGCCGCCCCGCACATCGCGCTCCAACCGGCCTGACAGCTCCGTCTTGTCCGCTCGAGCAGCCTGCGGAACTCAGCGCCAGAAGTCTGGCGCTTCAGACAGTCCTCGGCTGACCCGCTCTCGCTCCCAAGCCGCAGGCCTCACGTCGCGCTTCTGCGCAGGGCGGCCCCCTCGCAATAAAGATGATCCCTTTTGGGAACCACCGGCCGTTCTGTTGCGGGGGTCCGATTTTGACTTAACTGGTAGGTCGCCCTTACCGTTGGAGAACATACCGATTGTGACACGTTCGTACACCCTCCGAATGCCGAAGTATCATCACCGCCGATACGCCGCCGCCCTAACGGGCCGATAAACGGTGGTGTCGAACACCACACCAGCGGTGTGCTATCACCTGGATCCGCCATGATCTACGGAAAGACGATTTTACGTGAAATCACGTCGTTGATGGGCTCGCGTCGGAAATGGTGTAATCTTGACAGTTGTGTGTTGACCGGGAGGCGCTGGCGCGCTCTCGCGTAACCGTAGGAGGATCAATAGCCATGGATATCTTCCTGAGCCATAGTAACCACGCCGACGACTTGCCTCTGATTAATATGCTGTCATTGGCTTTTAAGGTGCTCGGAATCAATCTCCACGTTGTCGAACGAGCTCCGCGCCCCGGCAAAGCTATCGGAGAGAAGATCGTTCAGACAATGGACGCCTGCGACGAGGTGCTTGTCCTGTATACGAATCATGCTCAGGGACGCCAAGATGTTGAGGCTGAAATCGGTTTGGCCAAGGCCAGCAGCAGGCCGGCTCCTCCCGTTTTCATTACGGAATTCCCGGCGAATAAGCCAGCTCTCGTTCAGGGCTGTGAGGAGGGGGTGAGGGGACGGGGGTGAGGGGACGTAGTTGCAGCTTTGCATCTTCGATCGCTGCCCACCTGGTCATCTGCCCGGCAATCACTCCCGCGCCAACAACCTAATTGCCTAAGAACGTCCCTGGTGTTCCCGTCAGATGGCGCCCGGAGAGGGTGTCTCACGAGGTGTCTCAAAGAGTGTCCCACTTTGCCAGAAGTGTCTCAAATGAGACACCTCCAAGAACGCATCTAAAATAAGACCAATTTGAATGTGGGGGTGTATCAAGGTGTTTCAGAGGTGTCTCACCGGTTGGGGGCATGGGGCGTTGTCTCCTTGCTGAATTGTCTATTATAATATACAGTCTTCAGGTTCCCTTACTAGATGGATTATCTCAGGAGAATCACATGAAACCAATGATCAATCATCGAAAATTCCTTCTTGAAGATCTGAAAGATCCGGCTGAAGCAGCCGGATACCTGAATGCTGTCCTGGAAACCGGACACCGGGACGCCTTTCTTTCTGCTTTACGGGATGTCGCGGCGGCGCAGGGGGGGCTTTCCAAGCTGGCTCGCCAAACCAAACTTCATCGCCAAACAATCCATCGCATGCTCTCCAAAAATGGCAACCCTGAAATCGTCAGCTTGGAAAAAGTCCTCGAAGCCATGGGCCTGCGGTTCTTTGTTGGTGTTAACCCGTCTGCGAAACTTCCCCGAGCTGCCTGAATCAGGGTTTTGGGGCGGGGAATTGGTCGATGGCTTTGTTGAGGGCCCGATTGAGCTCGGGATAATTGCAAGCCACGTCGCGCAGGTCTTCGAAACGGGAACGGCCTTCTTCCATTGCCTTGGCGGTGCTTCCTTCCTTCCGGACATAACCGTTAATAAAAAGAATTCCTGCCTGAACGTAAATCGTGGCGGCCTGGTGGCGTTCGGCGCGAAGTTTCTTGCGGGCGCTCTTGGTGCGGCGCCGAATCGTCATCAAGTCATCATACGCCTCCAGCGCGGTGTCGGAGGAGGCTTCAAATTCGCCTTTGTCCGAGAGGGCCTGCGCCCGCGCCAGCTCTTCGCGGGCCAGATCATAAGCGGGTTTTTCAGGGAAGTTGGTGACGGGTGTTACGGGTTGCGTCGACCGGTACAGCGCCGCGTTGCGGGGGATAATGCCTTTTTCCTCACCTTCCTCATCGGGGGGTGCGGATTCCTCCTCCTGTCCCTGAGGCGCCGGAACAGGCGCGTCTTCTTCCGCGGCCCGGACAACGGGAGCCACGGCCATCAGCCAGAGGAAAGTCAGGAGCCAGCGGTTCATGCGAATGCGAGTATTATATAATCGGTGCCAACCTTTAGCACGATCGGCTGAATGCCGATCGTTTTGCTAATGGCCATCGCAACCATAGAAAATAGGAGAGCGAAGGTGAAACGAACGTCTTATTGCGGCGATTTGCGCAAATCCCATTTCGGGCAACCCCAGATTCTCTGCGGATGGATCCATAGCCGGCGCGATCATGGCGGAGTCATCTTCTGCGATCTTCGCGACCGCTCCGGTCTCGTGCAGATCGTCTTCCGTCCCGAGAAAAAAGATCTTTTTGCCAAGGCCCAGGACCTGGGAAATGAATATGTGGTCCAGGTCAGCGGGAAAGTTCTGGAACGGCCGGCGGGTACGCGCAACGCCAATATTCCGACCGGTGATGTTGAAATCGATGTGGAAAGCCTGGACGTCCTCAATACCTCCAAGCCATCGCCTTTTGAAATTTCCGAATATTCCGAAGCGGGGGAGGAAACCCGCCTGCGCTACCGGTTTTTAGATTTACGGCGCCCGCCGCTTCAGAAGAATATTCTGCGCCGGCACCAAATCGCCCAGGCGATCCGCAGCCATCTCGCCCAGGATGGTTTTATCGAGATCGAAACGCCTTTTCTGACGAAATCAACGCCGGAAGGTGCGCGCGATTTTCTGGTGCCTTCCCGTTTGTCCCCTGGATCGTTCTATGCGCTTCCCCAGAGCCCCCAGCTTTTTAAACAGATCCTGATGGTGGCGGGCTATGACAAATACTTCCAGGTTGCCCGCTGCTTCCGCGATGAAGACTTGCGTGCGGATCGCCAGCCCGAATTTACCCAGGTTGATCTCGAGATGTCTTTCGTCGACGAAGAGGATGTCCAGCGGGCGGTGGAAGGTTTTGTGAAAGAGGCTTTTCAGGTCGCGTCGGGCCAGCCGTTCCCCGGTCCTGTTCCGCATCTTTCTTATGAGGAGGTCCTGAACCGCTTTGGTTCGGATGCGCCGGATATGCGTTACGGAATGGAGCTGGCGGATTTTTCCGAAACGGTTCGCGGCTGCGGCTTCCAGGTATTTGCCAAGACGGTCGGGCAGGGGGGAACGGTCCGGGGGATTACCGTACCGCGTGGGGCGGTCTTCTCCCGCAAAGAGACCGACGATCTCACCCAGTGGGCGAACACCCTCGGTGCCAAGGGGCTTGCCTGGATCAAATGGACGGCCAGCGGCCCCGAGTCGCCCATCGCTAAATTTTTCAAGCCCGCGGAACTGCAGGCCATCCGCGAAAAGGCCCAGGCCCAGGAAGGCGACATCACCTTTTTTGTGGCGGATGCGTCGGCGGTGGCGTACAAGATTCTCGGTCTTTTGCGTCGGCGGATGGCGGAAAGCCAGAAATTGATTCCCGGAGGGCAGTGGAAATTCCTCTGGGTGGAGAAATTCCCTTCGTTTGAATGGGATGAAGAGACGAAACGCTGGAACGCGGTGCACCATCCGTTCACTGCGCCTCGCCAGGAGGATTGGGGAAAAATCCGGAGCGTCTTGGAATCCAAAGCCTGGACTCCGGGGCAGAACCAACTGCAGGAAGTCCGTGCAAGAGCCTATGACCTGATTCTGAACGGCGTTGAGATCGGTGGAGGAAGCATCCGTATTCACTCCACTGCTGACCAGGACCTGATTTTCCGGTTGCTGCAGATCCCTCCGGAAACCGCGCAGCTTCAGTTTGGATTTTTGCTGGAGGCCCTGGCTTACGGCGCTCCTCCTCATGGCGGATTTGCGCTGGGACTTGACCGGTTTGTCGCGCTTCTGGCCGGAGAGCCTTCGATCCGGGATGTAATCGCTTTCCCGAAGACCCAAAAAGGAGTCGATTTGATGTCCAATGCTCCTTCACCAGTTTCACCAATACAATTAAGAGAATTAGGGATCAAATTATCGTAGTGGCGGACGGCTGTCTGCCGGGATATCCACCCGTAGCGGGTCGACAGCCGTCGACCCCTACATCGTTGACCCTTTCGTCGAACAAATGCTAAATTCCCTCGGGATGAAGCCACGGCTGACCGTCCTCTTCTTGGCCCTCTTTTTACTGAGCGCCTCCGTTGTCTGGTCCGAGAATCAACCCGGTTCTGAATTCCCTGCCTACGAGCCACCCCGTATAGAAGATTTTCCGGCCGCCCCCGCTCCGGCCACATCGGGTGAGTCCGCTCCTCCGTCTGAACCCTCAGCTCCCGAGCCAGCGGCTGAGGTCACGCCACCTCCGGCGATGCAGGAATACCGGGTGTGGATCTGGCAGGAAAACGGCGACAGTCTTTCCATGATCGCGAAGAAACTGTACGGCGATCCGCAGAAGTGGCGTTTGATTTATCTGGCGAACAAAGACGTGATTAAAGATCCCAATAAAATTTATCCCAAGCAAAAACTCAAGATTCCGCCGGCCGATTGGATTCCGGACAACGGGTTATAAATGGTCACCCGGAAAATTCATCTCATCGATTCACGGGAAGCGCTGTCGTTATTGGGCCAGCAGGACCAGAATCTACGAGCGCTCGAGCAGACCTATGGAGTCCAGATTTTTGGCCGGGGGCATATCGTGTCGGTGCGCGGCGCGCCCGGGAAGGTGGAGAAAACGCTCGAAGCCATTGAGAGCCTGCGGCAAAACCTCGGTCAGCCAGACGCATCGTCTTCTTTTCAGGGGCCTGCGGAACAGGCCGGCGAGGCCGCTTTCACGAACAGCTTCGGTCGGTCCATCCATTCGAAAACGGCCAACCAGCGGCGTTACGTGGAACTGATGACGGCTAACGATCTGGTCATCGCCATCGGCCCGGCCGGCACCGGCAAAACGTATCTGGCCGTGGCGAGCGCTCTGGCGGCGCTGAAAGCCGGCCGGGTCACGAAGATCGTTTTGACCCGCCCGGTCGTGGAAGCAGGGGAAAAACTCGGATTTCTGCCCGGCGATTTTTATGAAAAGGTCAATCCGTATCTTCGTCCGCTCTATGATGCCTTTTACGCCATGTTGGGCCCGGACCGTTTCCGGCTTTATCGCGACGAAGAAACCATCGAGATCGTTCCGCTGGCTTATATGCGCGGGCGCACGCTGGAAAATGCGTTTGTCATTCTAGATGAAGCGCAAAACGCGACCGCTGAGCAAATGAAAATGTTTCTGACGCGCATGGGGCTGGGGTCCAAGGCGGTGGTCAACGGGGATATCACCCAGATTGACCTGGCCAATCGCCGGCAGTCGGGCCTGGTCAACTTGCCGATTATTTTAAAAGGCACACCGGGGATCGAGTTCATCCATTTTACCGAGGTGGACGTGGTCCGGCACCGCCTGGTGAAAGAAATCTTGAAGGCGTATGACGATTGGGAAAAACGGGGAGAGTCCTAAATGATCATCGGCTCCTGGTGGTTGGCGGGATTCCGCCGTTTGCTCCAGTCCTTGTTAAACTGGGTCGACTCCCTTCTTGAAAAAAGTCCCCGCAAAGAGCGATTGCCTTTCCTCTGGCGGGAAGTGCATGTGCCGACGCCGCTCGTCGCCGTGGGTGCGGCCGCCATCCTTTTCCTCGTGTTGTTACCCGAAACCGTCAGTACGCAGGGGTTTACCTTATCGCGCATCGCCGCGCTGATCGGCCTTCTGGCGCTCCTGGTCCTTTTCTTTGTCGTTTATTTCCGGTTCGACTTACCCCAATTTTTGAATGATGATGAAGCCGTTTTTTTAACGGGCCTCTGCGTTGTTCTGGGTGTTATTCTCATCGAAATCGTGCTGGCTTTTCCTCAGCAGATCTCGCCGTTTGCGGTTCCGCTGGGGGCCGTCGCGATCCTGGTGACCCTGCTGCTGCATATCCGGCTGGCGCTGGTGATCAGCATGGTGCTTTCCCTCGTGGCAGGGGTGTTGAATCAATCCTCCTTTGATACGATTTTTGTTTCCTTTTTCTCCTCCTGCGCCGCCATGCTGGCGGCCTATCGGGTCCGGACGCGGGGCGATATCACGCGCGCCGGGTTCCATGTGGCGTGGGTGACCTTCCTGACGATGTATGGCCTCGACCTGTTTCGGGGGGTTGGCCATAGCCTGGTGCTGAAGGACCTGCAATGGGGGCTTGTGAATGGATTCTTCTGCGCCGCCATCCCGCTCGGTTTGTTGCCTGTCCTGGAATCTTTCTTCTCGCGCATTACGCCCATTACGCTCCTGGAAGTCGGCGATTTCAACCGTCCGCTCCTGCGCCGGCTGATGCTGGAAGCGCCCGGAACCTATCACCATACCTTGCTGGTTGCGGCGCTGGCGGAACAGGCGGCCGAGGCCATCGGCGCCAATTCGCTTTTGTGCCGGGTGGGGATGTATTACCACGATATCGGCAAGCTCCTGCATCCCGAATATTTCATTGAAAATCAGCTGATCCGCCGCAGCATCAGTGAAAAACCGGGCCATCACGACAAACTGAATCCGTCCATTTCAAGCCTCGTCATCATGGCCCATGTCAAAGACGGCATGGCCTTGGCGCGGTCCAATAAGGTGCCGGAGGAAGTGGTTCGCTTTATTCCGGAGCACCACGGGACGAGCCTCATCAAATATTTCTACATGCGCCAATTGGAGCAGGAAAACGAGGAAGAGTCGTTGTCCCCGGAATCCTTCCGTTATCCGGGGCCCCGGCCGCATTCCAAAGAGACGGTCATCGGCATGCTGGCGGATTCCGCGGAGGCGGCCAGTCGGACGGTGGAAGAACCGACCTACGAACGGTTGAAGGACCTGGTCGAGAAAATCGTGCAGAGCAAATTTCAAGATGGCCAATTCGATGAAGCGCCGGTGACGCTGGAAGATTTGCGTAAAATCATTGTCAGTTTTGCCCACTCCCTGAGCGCGATGTACCATGTGCGCATCGAGTATCCGGAGATGCCCGAAAACGAACCTTCCTCGCCTTTCCGGGCCGAACCGCCTCTCAGTACGGAATGAAAAAATCGTCATTGACCGTGGACGTCACGCTGATCCGATCGGCGCGTGTCCCCGCCGGAGCCTGTTCCATGAAAGACCTGGAAGGCCTGGCGGGTTTTGTGCTCTCGGCCGAACAAGCCGCGGGACGGGTGACGCTGGCCCTGGAGATGACCCGGCCCGTTCGCATCCATCAGTTGAACCGGCGTTTTCGCGGGGTGGACCGTCCGACGGACGTGATAGCCTTCCGCAGCGAAGTGGAACCCCTCTCCCGACCAGAGTGTCGGGAGAGGGGCTTTCAGGGCGACATCGCCATTAACGTGTCGCAGGCCGCCCGCCAGGCTAAGGCCATGGGGCATTCCTTAAAACGGGAAATCCGTACCCTGTGGATTCATGGTATCCTGCATTTAATGGGATACACCGATTACGCCCCGGTGCCCCGGCGCCGGATGTTTCAGCGGCAGAATGACTTGTTGCGGCGGTGGGAGAAAAAGAACCAGTGAACGAAATTCTTTGGGCAATCGTTTTCAGCGCTTTTTTCTTTGTCTTGTCGATGTTCTTTTCGGCCGCCGAGACCGGGCTCGTGTCGTTGTCCCGTCCTCGCCTGAAAAAATTAATTTCACAGAAACCTGAGCTGGCGGAAACCTTTACGTCCTGGTTGGCCTCCCCGCAGTATCTGTTAACGACACTCCTCATCGGAAGTACGCTCTGCGATGTGCTCACCACCATCCTCGCGACCCATGCCGTATTTGTGGCGTTCCCTCAATGGAGGCAGGGTTTGGTGGCTACGGGACTTTGGCTGATATTGACCCTGGTTCTTTTCATTTTCACGGATCTTTTCCCTAAAAGTCTGGCCCGTCATTACCCGCAACGCGTGACCGTGGCATCCTTGCGCTGGACGAGCGCTCTGGCGAAGCTGTTCACCCCCGGCATCCGGCTGGGGATGGCGTTCTTCGGCCGATTGTTTCCGGCCCTCCAGGGAGCGCCGGTGGGGCGCATGTCCGTCTATTCTTTGGAAGAGCTCCGGGACATGATTCGGGCGAGCGCCATGCATGGGACCATGGGGCAACGGTCGTCTCAAATGATGGAACGCGTGTTGGCGCTTAATCGGACACAGGTCGCCCAAATCATGACTCCCTTCGAGAAAATCGATATGGTGAATCTGGGGATGGATCCCGAGCGCATTCTCGACCAGATTGCGGAAGCGGGTCGGACGCGCGTGCCGGCTTACCGCGCCAATGCCAGGAAGATCGGAGGTTTTTTGCATATGAAAGATCTCCTGATGGCCTGGCGGGGGTTATTGCCCGTGAAATTGGATCTGCTCATGCGCCAACCCCTGTTTATTCCATCGACGACGCCGGCCGGAGACCTTTTGGAAGAGTTCCGCAAGGGGACCTCTCATCTGGCAGTTGTTGTCAATGAAGGGGGCGAGTGTCTGGGGATTGTGACGCTGGAAGACGTGCTGGAAGAAGTGGTGGGGGAAATTCTGGACGAATACGATCTGGAGAACCCCCGAGGAACCTGATGAGCCTTATTGGGCAATCGATTCTATTTTTAATGTGTCTCTTTGGGGCGGCCTTTTTTTCCGCGACAGAGACGGCGCTGACCAGCCTGTCTCTATCCGCCTGGCAACGGCTCCAGCGGAATAAACCGCAGGTGGAGCCGACCTATGTGCTTTGGTCGGGGGATCCAAGCCTGGTGATGGCGACCATCCTTTTCGGGAACACGTTGTCATGCCTTGGCGCGAGCATTCTGGTCAGCTTGATGACCAAACAGCTGACGGATGCCGCGCATTTTTCAACGGGTATTTTTTTGCTGGCCAGTTCTTTCTTTGCCGGGACCACCATCCTGATTGCCGGCGAAATACTGCCGAAGCTCTATGCGCGGCATTATCAGGAGCGCGTGTTGGGCTGGGTGGCCCGGCCGCTGGCGCTGGTCACGCGCGCCCTGCGGCCCGGTCTGCGCGGGGTGGCGGCTTTGGCGGATTTGTTGCGCAAGGCCTTCTCCAGCCATCCGTCCGAACCCCAGATTACGGCAGAAGAGCTTCGCCTGATGCTGTCCGATCCCGGTTCGGAAGGACTTGTTCCGGCCACGCGCCGGATTCTTTCCAATATTATCGCTTTTGACCAGGTGAAAGTCCGCCAGGTCATGATCCCACGGGAGCATGTTGTGGCTGTACGAATGGAGCAGAACCAGGAGCGCGTGTTTGAGCATATTGTTTGCTCCGGTTTTTCCCGTGTGCCCGTCTATTTTGGCAGCATTGACAACATTTTGGGGATCGTCTATGCTAAGGACCTCTTGACCGAATGGCGAAATTCCGGGCTTCTCGTCCTGGAAGACCTTCTGAGGCCGGCTTACCGTATCGCATCCGACGCACCCTTATCGGTCCTGCTGCAGGCCTTCCGACAGGGTCATCACATGGCCATTATCACGGATGCGCTGGGCCGGACCCAGGGGCTTGTGACCATTGAAGATGCGGTGGAGGCGATCGTGGGGGATATCGCGGACGAGTTCGACCAGCCGCCCAGCACGCTCTTATGATCCAGAATCTCCGGGCAATTGTGCTCTGGTCGCGGCGCAGCCGGGACGCCGATAAAGTCATCGGTTTTTTCACGCGGGAAAAAGGGCGTCTCACCGTGCGGGCGACGAGCGCCGCGCGCTCCATCGCCAAATTCGCGGCCTTAACCGAACCGTTTGTCGAGAGCGACGTCGCGATTTATTCAAACCCGGATCACGGATGGGGAAAACTGGTCGGCGGACGACTGATGCGAAGTTTCCCGGCGTTGCGGACGGACATGGGCCGCAGCACCGCGGCCGCGTGGGTCTGCGAAATCGTGTCCCGCCTGACGCCCGAGGAACAACCGAGTCCGGAAAAGTACAATCTGTTGGCGGAGACGCTGACCGCGCTGGAAACCGCTTCCCGTTTTTCCGTTGTCCGGTTGGCTTTTGCCGTCCGTTTTTTGAGTTATGCCGGGTTTGGTCTTGACCACCGGACCGCCTGGCAGGAGCTGCAGCAGCGGCATCCGGATTGGGCTCAGGCTCTGGCGGAGATCCCGCTGGCCTCTTTGGGAGAGTCGCAGTGGAATGCTCCCGCGGTGACGGCGCTGGAGCAGCTGGCCGGGATGATTGTTTCGGATCACTTGAACCGGCCGTTGTCGGTCAACCGCTTCCGGCAAATGACAGGAGTCCAGATTTAGACGGGATCGTCATTCCCGGCGGTCTCTGGCCGGGAATCCACCGTGCCGTATAACGATGATGGGTCCCCCGCCAGTGGCCGCGGGGGATGACGACGGAGTGGCAAACGGAGAACTTCTTTAATTTCAATGACCTTTCAAGAAATCATTCTGACGCTTCATAAATACTGGGCGAAACAAGGCTGTCTCCTCTGGCAACCCTACGACATCGAAAAAGGAGCCGGCACCTTCAACCCGGCTACTTTTTTGGAGTGCCTCACGCCTCACCCGTGGAAAGTGGCTTATGTCGAACCCAGCCGCCGCCCAGCCGACGGACGGTACGGAGAAAACCCCAACCGGCTCCAGCATTACTACCAGTACCAGGTCGTTCTGAAACCCGCTCCGGCCAACATCCAATCGCTTTATCTGGCCTCCTTGCGCGCCATCGGAATCGATCCCAAACAGCACGATATCCGTTTCGTTGAAGACGACTGGGAATCCCCGACCTTGGGCGCCTGGGGATTGGGATGGGAAGTGTGGCTGGACGGCATGGAAATCACCCAGTTCACCTACTTCCAGGAGATCGGCGGGGTGAAACTGGACCCGATCTCGGTGGAGATTACGTACGGGCTCGAGCGGTTGGCCATGTATTCCCAGAAGAAAAACAATGTCTACGATATTCTCTGGGCCCCCAAAGTCACGTATGGCCAGATGCACAAGGCCGATGAACAGCAGTTTTCAAAATACAACTTTGAAGTGGCGAACGTGGACTTGTTGAAAGAATCCTTCGCGAATTATGAGGCGGAGGCGCGGCGATTATTGGACGCCGAACTGGTCCGGCCGGCGTATGAACAGGTCATGAAGTGTTCGCACGCGTTCAACCTGCTCGATGCCCGGGGGGCGATTTCCGTCTCCGAGCGTGTGACGTATATCGCGCGGGTGCGGGCCCTGGCCTGCCGGGTGGCCCAGGCCTATGTGAAACCGTTTGTGGAGGCGGCCAAACCCGCATGAACACGAAAGACGCGCTTCTAGAGATCGGTTGCGAAGAGCTTCCCGCTTCCTTTGTCCCGCTCGGGATCGAGCAGTTGCAGAAGATTGCCGATACATCCTTAAAGGACCACCAGCTTTCCTGCCAATCGATCCACGTCTATGGGACGCCCCGCCGCTTGGCGGTGGTTCTCAAAGGCCTGGCGGATCATTCGGAGGATCAAACAAAAGTCATTTCGGGTCCCCCTGCAGAAATGGCGAAAGATGCCTCCGGCGAGTGGACACCGGCGACTCTTGGATTTGCGCGCAAGCAGGGGGTTCATCCGGATTCTCTAACGATTTCAAACGGCAAACTGAGCGCGACCCTCCATATCCCCGGAGTGCCCACCCGCCAGCTCCTGGCGCAGCTTTTTCCGGAATGGATCCGGCGGCTGCAGTTTCCTAAGTCCATGGTCTGGGAACCGAGTGGTTTCCGTTTCCCTCGTCCCATCCGCTGGCTGACGGCGGTGTATGCGCACGTCCCCGTTTCTTTTTCCATCGCCGGCGTCCGTTCCGGCAAGTGGACGGTCGGGTTGGTCCTTTATTCGAGTAAAAAAATCGTCGTGGCCCAGCCGGGAGCGTACGTCAGCCTCTTGAAGAACCAGTGTGTTCTGGTGGAACCTTTGGCGCGGGTGGAAGCGATCCGCAAACTGGCCGAGCAGGCGGCGCGAAGGCTCCACGGCCGCGCTCTCATTCGGGAAAGCCTTCTGGAGCAGGTGTCCAATCTCCTGGAGCACCCCAGCGCGATCCTCGGCAATTTTGATCCAGCGTACTTGGCTCTCCCGGCGGAAGTGCTCATCACCTGTCTGGAGCATCATCAAAAATTCTTTCCGGTGGCCGAGGCCGCCTCAGATACTCTGCTGCCGCACTTTGTCGGCATCCGTAACGGGATGTCCGTCAATATGGAGGTGGTGCGCGAAGGGTATGAGCGCGTCCTGGCCGCCCGCCTGGCGGATGCCCGGTTCTTTTTCGATCACGACCGGAAAATGCCTCTGGTTTCGAAAATGGAAGCGCTCCGAGGCGTCCTCTTCCAGAGCAAGCTGGGCAATCTGTTTGAAAAGAAAGAGCGCGTGAAACAGCTCTTGCAGGTGATCGGGAGTTTCCTGGGAGGAGCTCCCTGGTTGGCGCAAGCCGAACGCGCGGCGGATTTGTGCAAGGCGGATCTGGTGACCGATATGGTCCGCGAATTTCCGGAGCTGCAGGGCATCATGGCGCGGCTTTATGCGCAGGCCGATGGGGAAGATCCGGCGGTGGCGCAGGCCCTGGAGCAGCATTATTGGCCGATCACGCTCAGCGGGGTTTTGCCCACCACCGATGTGGCGACCGCCGTGGCGTTAGCCGATAAGCTGGATACGCTGGCCGGGGATTTCGCGGTCGGGCTGATCCCCAGCGGTTCAGCCGATCCGTATGGCTTGCGCCGGGCCGCCGGGGGAGTGCTGCGTCTCCTGGAAGAACGATCCTGGCCGCTTTCTCTCGAGAAACTGATCGAAAAGGCGTGTGATCTTCAACCGGAGAACGTCCGCGCCCAGGCCGTCGAAGCGGCTCCAAAGCTGGTTCAATTCATGAAGCAGCGCTGGTCCGCGTTGTTGGAGGAACGAGGATATAAGTTTGACGAGATCGATGCGGTCCTGACCGCCGGGGTCGGCCAGGTCCGGGAGACCTTGGACCGGCTCAAGGCCCTGCATGAGCTTCGGTCTCAAAAAGAATTTGAGCCGTTGTCTGTCGCGTTCAAGCGGAGCATCAACATTGTCCGTCAGGCGGATAAGAGCCTGCCCATCCACGACGGAGCGGCGCCGCTGCAGGCGGATCTGCTCCGGGAACCTTGCGAACAGGCCTTGTATCAGGCGATTGAATCAACGGAATCCCTGGTGGCCCATCATGTCGAGTCCCGCGCCTATCGGGAGGCGCTGGCGTCCCTCGTCTGCCTGCGCGACCCCCTCGATGGTTTTTTCAACGGCGTGATGGTGATGGCGGAAGACCCCGCGCTCCGCGCCAACCGGCTCGCGCTCCTGGGGCGGCTGGTCCGCTTGTTCTCGCGAATCGCTGATTTCTCCAAACTTCAAAATGCATGACGTTTGGCTTATCTTTTCCAACATCGTTTTGCCGATGGGCGCCGGCCTTACCTTTTTTGCGTTAGCCCGCTACGCGTCGCATGTCGCTCCGATGCGGTTTCTGGTGACGGGAGATACCACGTACCGTGGCGCGGCCTGGGGGTTCTTCTTTTTCGGAGTTTATTTGATCAGCCGTCCCCTGCAGGTTCTGCTGGGTCCTCTTCCGATGCCTTCCGTGGTTACCTGTATCCGGGAATTCTGCATGATGGGGATTTTCGCTCCCGCCATCTTTGTGGCGATGATGAGCCTCTGCTTCGGGAGCGAGAATATCCCGCGCAAACTGATCGTCTGGATCTTTGGAGTGGGACTGGTGCTGGGGTTCTCCTATGTGGTCCTCGAGCCGCAGGCGATTCGCGGCTCCGAGATCATCTTCTGGATCGGCAATTATCCGGCCTACGACGGGACCTGGTTTCTGAACGGGGACCCGCGCAGCCAGGCCCTGATTTCGATTATTTATGTGATCCAGTTCATTGATCCGGTTCTTCTGCTGTTCCTGGCCGGGGTCATTGTTTTCCGGCACGCCCGGCATTACCCGCCCGCGAAAAAGGTGGTGTATGACAACATGCCGAAAAAACTCTACCTGCTTTCCGCCGCGGTTTTTGCCTTTCCCATGGGCATGTTTATCGCCGGTGTTTTGGGCCTTTTCTTTCACATCCGTTTCCAATGGTGGCTCTACTATCTGGGTGCCCTGATCTCCGGGTTAATCGAATCGGTGAGCCTCAGCCTTCCTCTGCGGAAAGATGTTCAAGTCAGCGAACACGCCCGATAACATCAGACAAACCCTCACCCCAACCCTCTCCCTCAGCAGGGAGAGGGGGGATGATATTTTCTGACGCTCCCTCCCCCTGTTGAGGGGGAGAGCCGGCCTGCCGACCGGCAGGCAGGGGTGAGGGTCGATGTAACGATTCCTGATTTCCTTTCGAAAAATCCATTGCATTTGATAGGAACCCCTCTATACTTCCCAGTGTGTTGGTGTCTGTCCGCAATCAAACAAGGGGGACGGAACTCGCCGGCCGTGTCCGGATAGCTTCCTCTCTGTTGGACCGTGTCGTCGGGCTTTTACGGACGCCGCGGCTGGAGCCGGGAACAGGGATTTGGCTCAAACCCTGCCGGTCGGTGCATACATGGTTTATGCGTTATCCCATTGACGTTCTCTTCCTGGATTCGGACGGACGGGTTCTTCATCAGGGGACTCTGAAGCCCTGGCGGTTCTCCCGCTGGGTCAGCCGTTCGCAGAGCGTCCTGGAATTGTCCGCCGGGACGCTGGACCTGACGGGAACTCAAACGGGAGACCGGCTTGAGATGAAGGAGCGGACCTAAATTATGGCCTCCTCCGGGAACAAAGGAACCGCCAATCCTCGAGGGATTATTGATCTTCTCGTCAACCGCAAGCTGGCCACGGAGGCCCAGCTCCAGCCGGCGACAGAGGAATCCCGCAAATCCGAAAAGCCGATCCAACAGATTATCGTCGACAGCAAGATCCTTGAGAAAAACGTCATTTTAAAAGCGCTCTCGGAAGAATGGCGCATCAAAGCCGTCAACCTGAGCGACATGGAAGTGGACATGGATGTGGTCAAAGCCATCCCCGAGGCCACCGCTCGCCGGCATCATGCCGTTCCGTTTGCCAAAGAAGACAACGTTCTTTTTCTGGCCATGATGGATCCCCGCGATTTCTTTGCGATTGAGGACATCCAGCTGCGAACCGGTTTTGAGGTCCAGCCCTATCTGGCGCTTCCCGCGGACGTCGATGCGCTGTTGGACAAGGCGTATGGATCCACGACCGTTGCCAACGAGGTCAGCGTTGAAGACATTATCAAAGGCGTCGCGGCTTCGAATACGGGCGGAGGGGATGATGAGTTGCTGGTCGGCCAACCCGAAGAATTGTCGGATGTGGCGGATGTTTCCGCCGACGCCCCGGAAGTCGAAAAACTGGTGAATGCCATTATTCTCGGAGCGCTTCAGCAAAAAGCCTCCGATATTCATATCGAGCCTTTCGAAAAACGGCTGCTTCTGCGCTACCGGGTCGACGGCAATCTGCGGGAGGCGCCCTTTGCCCTGCCCTATACCTACCGGAACGCGCTTCTGGCCAAGATCAAGATCATGACCAATCAGATGGACATCACCGAACACCGCAAGCCGCAGGATGGACGCATCCAGGTGACGGCCAAAGGCAAGCCCATTGAATTTCGCGTCAATGTGGTCCCGACCGTGTTCGGCGAATCGTGCGTCATGCGGGTGCTCGATCGCGCGTCGATCCAGGTGGAAATGGGGAAAATGGGGTTCCTTCCGGATACGCTTAAAACGTTTCAGGATATTTTGCAGCGGCCCTACGGGCTGGTGCTCGTCTGCGGTCCAACGGGTTCGGGAAAATCCACCACGCTCTACGCGGCGCTGAATTCCATTAATACGTCAGATGTCAAAATCCTGACGGCGGAAAATCCGGTAGAGTACAACCTGAACGGCATCGTGCAGGTCAACATTAATCAGGAAATCGGATTTGATTTTGCGACGGCCCTGCGGTCCTTCCTGCGGCAGGACCCCGATATCATCATGGTTGGTGAAATCCGCGATAAAGAAACGGCCCAGATCGCCATGGAAGCCGCCATGACCGGCCATCTGGTGTTTTCGACCATCCATACGAACGATGCGCCCAGCGCGGTGGCCCGTCTGCATGAGATGGGGGTCCCCAACTTTCTGGTCGCCTCGACGATTGAAGCCGTGCTGGCTCAGCGCCTGGTCCGGCGCATCTGCAAAGACTGCAAAGAGCCGATTCCCATGACCGCCGAACATAAAAAGCTATTCGACGAATATCACATCGATATTTCCAAGGCGCAGTTGTTCAAAGGCAAGGGTTGCGGAACGTGCAATTTAATGGGATACAAAGGCCGGTTGGGGATCCACGAACTCCTGGTGATGAACAACGATATCCGCACCCTGTGCTTGAAAGAGGCCGCTTCCGGTCCGATCCGCGAACTGGCCATCAAGGCCGGGATGCGCGGGTTGTTTGAGGATGGACTCCGAAAAGTGGTGATGGGGCTCACGACGGTTGAGGAAGTGCTCGCCGTGTCCATGGGGGCCGGGAGCTGATATGACGGATCACCTTTCCATCGTTTGTTCCCATTGCAAAAAGCCGCTGGCGGAGGAGGCCAATTTCTGCCACCTCTGCGGGGCGCCCACCGGCACCGCCAGCTGGCAGACCACGGACGGTCAAACCAACTTTGTTCAAGGGCTCCTGAATCTCGCCCGGGGCCTGACCTCGACGCTGGATGTCGATGCGCTCCTGAAACGGATCGGTCAATCCGCTGAACACATGTTTTTGTGCGAAGCGTCTGCCCTCATGCTGCTGGATGAAGACAAGGGCCATCTTTACTTCAAAGTGGCGACCGGAGAAAAGGGCGGCGTGGTGACCCGTTTCCGCGTGAAAGTCGGGGAGGGAATCGCCGGATGGGTCGCCGAAAAACGGGAACCCGTCATGATTAACGACGTGAAATCCGATACGCGGTTCTCCGGGCAGTTCGACCAGGCATCCGGTTTTATCACCCGGTCGGTGCTCTGCGTTCCCATGCTCGCGGCCGGAGAGCTTGTCGGGGTTCTGGAAATCCTGAACAAGAAAGATCCCGCCGGTTTCTCCGAAGCGGACCGCAGCCTTTTGGAGAGTCTGGCCGGACTGGCGGCCCTGGCGATCGCCAACGCCAGGCTTCTAGGAGGGTTTCGTAATTTCTACAGCAACATGATCGAAATTCTGATCAGCGCCATTGAGGCGCGGGACGCCCGGATGGCGGGCCATTGCTGGCGGGTGGCCCAGCGGGCCAGCTCCCTCGGGCGGCGTCTGGGGCTGGAGGGGCAGGTCCTGAAAGATCTTTATTATTCGGCCCTGCTGCATGACATCGGGTTCTTAAAGGTTGCCGGCAGCTGGAATATGGCGCGCATCCTGGTCATGGAAAGCCCGCATATGGAGCAGACGCATCCCCTGATCGGCGCTGAAATGATTCGAGGGATCGATATCCTGAAAGGCGCCGCCGCCTTGATCCCTTTTCATCATGAATGTTATGACGGATCCGGTTCCCCGCGGGGGCTCCGGAACGACGATATCCCTTTAGGCGGTCACATCCTGTCGGTCATTGAACACTGCGAAGAGATGCGCATGAACGGTTATTCCGTCGAGCAGGTCTTGGCGGCGCTGGAAGAGAAATCCGGGAAAGAATTCCATCCGGAGGTGGCGCAAGCTTACCGGGACGTCCTGAGCGCCGAAGAAGCCAAGCCGATATAATTTTACCCTCACCCCAGCCCTCCCCCTCCGCAGGGGGAGGGAGCATCAGATTCTTTACAGCCATCATCCCCTCTCCCTGTTGAGGGAGAGGGTCAGGGTGAGGGTGATAAGCTCCCCAGATCCCCCTCCGTCAAAGCCTTTGGTATAATTCCTTAATGTCGTCATCCCCCGCCAGAACCCGCGGGGGATGACGAGAGGCAGTCGAAAGGAAGTCATCATGCGTAAAAAAGTGGCTGTTGTGGGGGCCGGGAATGTCGGATCAACCGTCGCGGCCTGGTTGGCGGAGAAAGCGTTTTTTGATGTTGTTCTGCTGGATGTGGTTGAGGGAATGCCGCGCGGAAAGGCGTTGGATCTTCTCGAGATGGGCCCGGTCATCGGTTCCGATACGAAGATCATCGGGACCAATGACTATGGCCCGGCCGCGGGCTCCGATCTTTTTATCGTCACCGCCGGCATCGCCCGCAAAGCGGGCATGAGCCGGGACACTTTGCTCAAGACGAACACAGACATTATCAAGACCGTGGCGGAACAGATAAAAAAGGTTTCCCCTGAAGCGTTCGTCATCGTGGTTTCCAATCCCCTGGACGTGATGTGCTACGTGATGAAGCAGGTGACCGGTTTTCCCCGCCAGCGGGTCATCGGCATGGCTGGGGTGCTGGATTCGGCGCGCCTGTCCGCTTTTATCGCTCAGGAGCTTCACGTGTCGGTAAAAAACGTTTATGCCTGCGTCCTGGGCGGGCATGGCGATGCGATGGTGCCGCTGCCCCGCTATACCACGGTTTCCGGCATCCCGATTTCCGAACTACTCCCGAAGGAAAAGATCGATGCCCTTTTGAAGCGTACGCGGGAAGGTGGAGCGGAAATCATCTCTTTGCTCAAGACCAGCAGCGCGTTCTATGCTCCCAGCGCGTCCGCGGTTCAGATGGCGGAAGCCATTCTCTTCGACCGGCAGCATATTCTGCCTTCCTCGGTCTGGCTCCAGGGCGAGTATGGCCTTCAGGATGTCTATGTGGGGGTCCCCGCGAAACTGGGCGGTAAAGGCCTTGAGGAAATCATGCAACTCCATTTGACTCCTGAGGAACAGGCCGCCCTTTCCAAATCAGCCGAAACGGTGCGGACTCTCCAGAAAGCGACCGGTGTTTGACATGGCGATGACCTCCAAAGAACGGCGGCTCCACCATCAGTCCGCGGGCCTGTTGCTGGCCATCGATGTCGGCAATACCCATATTACCATCGGCCTGTTCCGGGATTCCGACCGGCTGCGAACATGGCGTCTTCATACCAATCGGCATGCCACGGCGGATGAACTGGGGCTGCTCTTCCTGGGTTTGCTGAAAAACACCGTCCGGCAGGACGATCAGGTGAAGGGGGTGGCCCTGGCCAGCGTTGTCCCGGCACTGGACGTTCCGCTGGAACAGGCGTCACGAACCTATCTGCACCAGGTCCCGGTCGTTGTGGGCGGCGGGGCTGATCTGGGGATCAAAAATCTTTACAAAAAACCTGAGGAAGTCGGCGCTGACCGGCTGGTCAATGCGGTAGCGGTGCACGCGTTGTTTAAAAAGGCCGCTATTGTCGTGGATTTCGGGACCGCCACCACGTTGGATTGCGTTAGCGCGCGCGGGGAATATCTCGGCGGGGCCATCTGCCCGGGGATGGAACTCGCCGGAGAATGGCTGGCCAGTCACACGGCTAAACTCCCTCGAGTAGCCTTCTCCGAGGCCCCTTCAAACGCGTTGGGGCGGACCACAAAAGAAAGCTTGCAAAGCGGACTTTTTTTCGGTTACATAGGTCTGGTTGAAGGCCTGCTGCAACGCCTAATTAAGGAAATGAACGGGCAACCTGTTGTGGTGGCGACGGGGGGACTTTCTCCCGTGATAGGCCCTCATCTGAAAAAGGTCTCCCGAATTCTCCCGAATTTGACGCTGGAAGGTCTTCGATTGATCTGGGAACGGAATCGGTAATAGCTGATCGGTCCGTATTTATCTACCAAGGAGAACACCCACATGAAACTGATCCGTGTATTCGTTGTTTTGTGTTGTTTCGGTCTTTTTGTTCCTGTTGCGCAAGCGGCCGTGCCGATTACCGATGTCAATACAGCCCTCGGTCAGGTGACGGCGGATTCCGTTCTGGTCAGCCAGTGGTTCTCGGATCAATTCCGCTATGTGATTCCGTTTAATGCCACGACCGGCATGGTTGTTCCCAAGCAGCTCAAAATTTGGGGAATTGAGCTGGGGATAGAAGGCGCGGTCTCCGGCACCAAGGTGGATATGGAGGGTTTGCGGAACCTGCCGACGAACCTTGTGGACACTCAACAAGTTGATAATTTCGATCGCTTTCCTTTCCCGGCGATTATCGCGCATGCCAAAGTCGGGCTTCCGTTTGGTTTAGACGCGGGGATTCGCCTGGGAGGGATTCCTAAAACGACCATCGGCGAAAACAAGAGTGCGACGGCTACGGAAGAAGCTGAAAACACCAAAGTCACATTGAAGAATCGCATCTTTGGAATCGATGTCCGGAAAAAAATCGTGGAAGAGGGAGTGGGAAAACCCGGTGTGACCGTGGGGCTCAATTTCACGCGAGTCAGTGGGTCCATTGACGCCACGAAGGACTTCAAAACCAGCGACAATGCAACCGTGACGATCGCGGAAGGTTACACCGCTGATTATACGTCCACCCTTGACGCGACGGGGGGCATCCGTTCGGAGTGGGACATGAACAGCTTTGGCGTTCAGGCGATCGTGAACAAGCAGATCCTGTTCATGAATCCTTACCTCGGGGCCAGCGCCAATCTCAACTCAGGTTCTGTGTCAACGGCCATTGATACCGCCGGTACGCTGACTCTGACGAATCCACTTATTCCGGCGGATACCGTCACTCAGGCGGTCAGTACGCGGGGAGTCGGAAGCGCCAGCGCCAATAAATGGGATGTTCGCGGTCTGGCCGGGATTGAGTTCAGCATCCTGCCTTTCACGAAGCTGGGCTTGCAGGGCGAGTTTGCCGGGACGAAAAATCTTGGCGCTTCCCTCGGGCTCCGCGTGCAGTTCCGCTAAGATCACTGACGTCATCCCCGAGTGACCCTGTCCCGTCACTTGTCGACGTTCTTGGTGGTCGGGACGGCCCCGACAATGTGACCTCACTAGAGGACGGGGCTGTCGGGGATCCATCCTTCGATTCCCCGCCAGAGACCGCGGGGAATGACGATGTTTTTGTTAGGCCCCGGTTGCCAGACACTTGGCGACCGGGGCTTTTACACCTTTTTACACTCAATCCTTTCCGTTGACATTTTCGCGATTCGGGGGTAAATAAAATCCGTTGCGAGGATTATGAGACAAAGGCAAAAGCTCAATAATAGGAAGCTCCCACGCAGACCGCTTGCTCTTTATGGGGTAAGGGGTCTGCTCTCGTTTTATCTGGCCGGTTGTTTGTCGCTGGCGGCCTGGGCGGCCCCGACGGGGCGTGTGGATGTGCTTCGAGGCCAGGCGGACAAGCGGCTTCCGGGAGTCGTCCAGTGGGAGGCCGTTCAACCCGGAGATAAACTGGAAGAAGGCACCACCGTCCGCACCGGGGATCAGTCCGAACTCCAGATTCTCACCGGCAGAGGCCATCGTTTTGTCGTTAAGTCCGCAACGCTTTTCGAGCTTACCAGCCTCCAGGACGACCAGACCAAAGGACGCCTGGAAACAGGCCGGGTTTTGTCCAAAGTCAAACGCCTCCGCGAGAAGGAACAATTTTCTATTCAAACCCCTGCCGCGGTCTGTGCCGTCCGCGGGACCGAATTTGAGACAGCGGCTGGAGAGCGGGGAACATGGGTATTCGTCTACCGCGGGGTGGTCGGTGTCATGGCCTCCGGTGCCGGGGGCGAAACGGCTCTTCGGGCGGGACAAATGACAGCCGTTCACGACGGCACGATCGAATTGCCGCGGCCCATTCCTCAGCAGGGTCTCTCCGGCAGGGATTCCGCTCTGGCTCGTGACGCCCGGCATGAAGTGGCGCTCGACATGACGCGGAACCAGGTGATTGCCGCGGCCGCCGAGGAACGGCGCCTGGCCGAGTATCAGGAAGGCAAAAGCATGACCGATGTGGAAGGGAAACGAGTTCGTCTGGAAGAGTACATTGTCCGCTCAGCCCCCAATCAATTTAAGCTGGTTGTCTTGAACGAACGGGCTCAGTCTCAGCTGGATTACTTCTATTACAAGGGAACCTTTAATAAGGATTTGCCGACGGATCTTTCTGTGGCGCTGAAAGACCTTTCCGGAAAAATCGGGGCCTCCGCTCCGGAGTATTACCTGACCGCTTATGAAATGGCCCAATCCAACACTCAGGACTCGGTCCATGACACCGCGACGGGAGGGCACCTCGTCAAAGTCACCCAGGATGGAGAAGGCAACTATATTCTCAGCGACCCCTCGGACCCCGACAATACTCGCACGATAGAGGCGGCTGAGCTTCAAACGGATGTGAACAATGAAATTTCTTACAAGATTTATAACCCGCTGACGGACAGCTTCTCTGTTGTTTCGGAAGCTCAGAAGGACGCGTCAAACCAATTTGGTGTCTATCTCCCGGAGAACGAAACCTACAGAGACCTGGTGCCGGCGGATACGATTTGGAAAACCCGTTTTAATACCTATGAGCATGCGCTGAATAATGTCGTGAAGATGTCTTATGCCAAGTCTTCCGGGATCACGAATGTGCTCGCCTCCGCTCAAGACGCCAGCTGGACCTATGCCGGCGGGTTTTATTTCCCCGTGGTCACGACCGTTGCCGGCCAGATCGACTCCATCGTGACCAACTACTACGGCGACGGAACATTTGAGTCTTACCGGACGGTACTCATCGACGATAACGGCGCCGTCGCTCCGACCAGCGCGTTCTCCGGCGTATCGACGGGATCCGCCTACCGGGGAGAGCTGCTGAAGTGGAACTATGAACAGCAGGTTACGGCCAGCGAATTTGAGGGGAGAAAGATTGATCTCGTGGTGGAGCCGAAAATATTCATCAAGAGCGGATTGATTCAATGATCAACAGGATTTGTAGGGGCGGACCGCTGTCCGCCCGAATATTGGATTTCATGAGGGTCCTGAGGGCGGGCGCACATCGGTGCGCCCCGACATTTCTCATGATCATTTCATGTGCCTTCCCCGTTATGGCGGTTGAGGTGAAACCCGTCGTCAACGCCCAACTTCTGGGCGGCCAGTATTTCTACAACGGTTCAGACAATGCGTTTGGTGCGGTGGCATCGCTTTCAGCGGCTCCTTATATGCAGTTTAACGATCGGTGGAGCCTGGTCCCGCTTTACAGCGGTTCCTATAAAGGGACCAAGCAAGTCACCGACCTGGTGGGCGGGGGAACCCTGTTCCAGGAATCACAGGACCATACCGGCTCGCTCAAAGCCATCCGGTCATTTGCCAATGGCCTCAAGCTCAAGGCGGTGGGCGCCTATGGCGCGGAATTCCTGCGAGAGACCGTCGACGAAAAGTGGGGGAAGGGTCTTTATGATAACCGCCGCCTTTCGGGTGGAGCAGAGAGCGAGTGGTCCTGGGATAAAGAACGGTATGTCCGGTTGGCCTATGACTATTACACGATTCGATTTCCAAACTACGCCAGCCTGGAATCCCAGGGATCGTCGATGGGATTAGGCCGGGAGCTCAATGCCCCCGACGTGCTGGACAATAAGAACCATGCGCTGACTCTTGGAGGCCAGGCCGGCCTTCCCGGCAATGGATTTGCGGAGGCGGCGTTCAGCCAGACCTGGCGCCGTTTCGGTTCCCAGCACCTCGTGGACCTCTCGGGCGATCTGATTTCCGAGCTTCGCGGCGATCAGATCCAGACCGCTTCTCTCCAGGGAACCTGGCCCGTTTTACTGGATTCCAATTTGAAACTCTTTACGAGCGTTGGCTACAGCCGGAGCCGTGTTTATTCGAATCAGAACCACTACGATGCGCAAAAGGTGGTATTTAACCCCAATTACTATGCCTATATCCAGCAGTCGATCTCAAACCAATGGACCTTGGCGGTCGGCGAGGATCCTTGGACGATCGGCTTGAACTGGACGGTGTCCCGTCAAAAATATGCGGACCGGTTGACCCAGGATGCGTTGGGAAATTATGAAACGGGTCGCACGCGTGTCGATGGGGCCAGTATCGGTTTGCAGTTTGCCTATCCGATTGCGGCGGGGTTCCGGCTAAACGCCTTGACTCAACTGGGGTGGAGCGACTCCAACAATCACAACAACCAGGTCTATCAGTACCACTACAACACCCAGACCTATTTGATGGGATTCAGCTATGCCTATTAAGTTGAAAAAAGGATTAGTTACCTTCTTTTTCGCGCTGACGGCGCTCTCGTCCGCTTATGCGAGTTCCGGTGTCGGAACCGCCACGGTGGTTCCGGCCAATGCAACGGGCGGGAGTGTGCTCACCGCCACCGTCACCTATACGGTCCCGGCGGGAGGTATAGCTGTCGGTGGCAAGGTGGAAGTCGTCCTGCCATTGGGTTGGTACCCGTATCCGCAGACCACGGATTCGCTGATGGATGGCTACACCACGATCGCCACAACGGCTTCGGCCTCCTTAACACTGACTGTTTTGACGTCGTCGCCGGTGGCGGTGGCGAGAGTTGTGAGCGGTTCGGTCCCCCCGGCCACCCAGCTGGCCTTTCTCTTTAACCGCATCCATCCCACTTGTCCGATGCCGGGTCAAACACAGACCGCCTGGACCGTAAAGAGCGCCATGGCGTCCACGGATACGCTTTCCGAAATAGCCAGCCAGCCGATTCACAATTTTGTTGGCGGTTCCGCTCAATGGATCAGTTACTCCCAGTGGGATCAGGTCATGGTCGCGGCCAATCAGCCTTCTTCGGCTCTCGTCCTTCAGGCCTGGGACAATTGCGGAAAGCCGGCGGCGTTGGACTCGGAGTTGACCGTCAACCTGTCCGGGTTGGCCCGGGATATGAATACGTATATGGATGCCACCGATACGGGAGCACAGTTCGCCGCCACGTCCGGTTTTGCCGCCGCTATCACCTCGGCCACCATCCCGGCGCTCAGTAATTCGGCAACCTTTTATTACAGGACGTCAACGGTTGGCAGTAATCTCTGGATTCGCGGCGATTATTTGAATCCGCAGGGAGGATGGCCTCAGCAGCTCTGGCGGTCCGTCACCTCGCTGGCGGCGGCGCCTTCCCTGGGCAGTCCCTCGGTGGATTCCGGGGCGGCGGTTCCCGGGCAGAAGACCCTCACATTGAGCCCTGACGGCAGCGGCACCAACAACGGGGTGTATATCCGGTTCTCCCCGTCCGATTCCCAGTTGATGTGGCGTGTCCAGATCTCCAGTAACGGATTTCAGACCAATGTTTTCGAGCGATCGGGCAACGGAGATCCAAACAGCACCCTCTATTGGGATGGCCGGGACTATATGTATTCCAATCGCATCGTCCCGAACGGAACCTATACCGTTCGAATTGAAATCCCCGGGTTGATCATCGACACATCATTGTCGATCACGGTGCAGACCTCCCAAATTTCGGGAACCGTTACCGTCGGCGGAACGCCGGTCTCGGGGGCGAACGTGTATGCCCAGGGCGCCAACACCCCCGGATACAGCTTCACCACGACAGACGGCAACGGGAATTATGTGCTTCCCGGGCTGCGGGCCGGCTATCAATACAACCTGTATGCCAATTACATGACAGCGGCTCAGGCCCTGGTGGCCGGACAGCTGAATAATATAGCGGCTCCGGCGACAGGGCAGAATTTTGCTCTTTCAACGCCGGCGATTTTCCGGATCAATGCCGTGGCGTCCAGTTCCCGCTCGGTTTCCAGTTACGGGTATCTGAATATCCACCCGGCCGATTACACCCGGAACTACTCCGGCAATGTGCGGCTTTTGGCCGGCACCATGACGTCGGACAACGGCGATTCCTTCAGCCCCTCCAGTTGGACCCTGGTGGCGGTCGAACCGGGAACGTACGTCATCCGTCTTAATATCGACGGGTTTGGAGCGGACGAGGTCACGCAGACGGTTTCCACCGGACAGACCGCTGACGTCATCCTCCCGTTGACGACCAAGGCTTCCCTGTATGGCAGGGTCCAGTTCCCGGCGGCGCTGACGGAATCCGCCTGGGTTTCCGTGGACGGCACGAAACAGGGAAATAGTTATTCCACGGTCTGGGGCGGCGCCTATCTGGAGGCCGGGCAGTCCAGCGGCATATTCTCAATTTTCGGGGTGGATACCGGCGTCTATGCTTTCCGCGCCCGCACATCCGGATATGCCTCGGCCGTATTGAACAATGTGACCGTTCCTTCTACGGGTATCGGAAATCCCGCCACCGGGGGCCTGGATTTCCCTGAATTTTCTCAGGGAGGCCATATCACCGGGACCCTGGCCATTAATGGAGACACCTCGGAGTGGAGTTCGTTGAATGTGTGGCTCAGCGCGTATTCTCAAGCCCTGGGTCAAAATGAATTTACGCAAGTTTCGCTCACCACCACAACGACGACGACCTCAGCGACCTACTTCATCCGGGGGCTTGCCGATGGAGCGTACGTCGTTTATCCGCCCTATTTGCAGGGATTTCAGCCGCCGTCCTGGGGACCGCAGTCGGTCACCGTGTCCGGAGGGGTCGGTAATTTAAATTTGACGCTCACGCGCAACAGTGCGGCGCTGGCGGGGTCTGTGACGCTTCCAGCCGGGCAGACCGATTACTCGAATGTCCATCTGTCCCTGAACGGGCCTCAATCGCAAGAGGTGGATTTGACCTCGGGACCGTCGTATACGGTCAGTCACTTGTCGCCGGGTTTCTATTCGCTCACCGCCACTTATAGAACCACGGGCGCACAGATTCGCACGAACTTCCCGGTGGCCAATGGCCAAACCGTCACGCAAAACCTGAATTTGAGCGCCGCGACGCGCCGCATTTCCGGAACCATTTCCATCCAAAGCGCCTTTTCCGTCCGCGGATCCAGCGGGAGCCTGGTCTCCATTAATACGATTGCCGATCTTCTCTCCAATGCCACGAACCAGACGCTCTATATCGGGGGCTATAGCGGGACCTCCGTGGTTTCGACATCGACGGCGCGCGTGGAAGCTTTCCCGAAAACCTTTTACTCGTATAACGAGAATAACCGGACCGGTTTCAGTAATTATTTCTCCGTCGGCGGATATAACTATGGGGTGATCGACTCCAGCGGGAATTACTCGATCCCGGGCCTTTCCGCCGGATTGTGGGAAGTGAATGTGTATCCCTATATCGACGGGGGACTGACGGCCAATGTAGCCACGCTCAAGCGGGTGCTGACGGTTTCTAACAGCGATGTGAGCGGCATTGATTTTCCGCTCAGCAGCGGCTATTCCGTTGCCGGGACCATCAGCCTTCCTTCCGGTGTGACGGATGCCCGTCCCTTCAAGGTGCAGGTCTTAAGCACCCGGGGCGACTTGATCCAATCGACGCAGATCAATGTGGGCGTGGCAGGAACCCCGGCTTCTTCGGCGGCTTATGAAATAACCAGCCTGCCGTCCGGGAACTACACCCTGCTCGTTCAGGACTATGACACCTATGACATGAATCTCATGCAGAACGTCGTCAAGTATGTGTCCAGGCCGGTCCCGTTCACCATTGCCTCGGCAAACAAGGCGGGGGTGGATGTTACCCTGGGAAGGGCCGCCAGCCTGATCGGCCGGATTGGAATTGAAGGCAGCAATACCGACGGCACGCCGAATATTACAGTGATCACGTCCAGCAATACCAATCTTCTTCCCAGCAACTTCAGCATTTATACCCGTACCGATCCCTGGGTTCCCGGAGGCGAGGGAAATGCACTCTATGGGAATAACGGGAAGATCGCTTTTGACTCGAACAATCAATTCCGCGTCAACGGACTGGTCCCCGGAACGTACAACGTTTACTTTAAGCAGGATTCCTACAGCCTGTCTGTTCAAGGAGCGGGCAGTATGAATCTGGCGGCTTACACGAAAGGATCGGTGGTGGTGGCCGAAGGCCAGACCGTGGATCTGGGCACGATTTCCTTGAAGCAGGGCCTTTCCTTATCGGGTACGGTGACCGATCAGAGCGGTACCGCGCTGGGCAATATTACGGTGCGGGCGGAGCCGTCCACGGATCAGCACGGAGATAACAACACCGAGACGTATACCGATGCGGCCGGACGCTTCACGCTGACCGGGTTGGATCCGAGCAAGCGCATTTACAACATTATCGCGGCGCCGCGCCCCTATCCCAGCGAACAAAAAACACCATTTTCATATGGAGCCGTTGTGAAAAAAGCGGTGGATGTCACCCTGATTCCGTCTCCGGCATTGGCTTTTGTTCTTCCTCCCGCCACGGCGTCGTTCGCGGGCCGGGTTCGCACCGTCGATGATGGGGCCTTCTCCTACCCCGACGGGGATAAGGAAATGGGGTTCCCGGTGGCCGCGGTCTACCTGCATTTGCAGGGGGCGGCCGAGGACGATAACCCGATGGGCTGGAGCAACGCGACCGGTTTAGACGGGAACTTTTCGATTCCCAACATCGTTGCCGGCACCTACGACATCACCGTGATGTCCCTCGGCTACCGGCCGCTCAAGTTGACCGGCGTGATCCTGTCCCGTGGGGTGGCCAGGGATCTGGGAACGCTCACGCTGCAGAAAGGACCGCAGCTGACGGTCACGCTGGCCAAACCGGATGGCACCAGCGTCAATACCAATGATATACGCATGGCCGTGGCGGTCACTCCGGATATGTCGAGCCTCATTTTTAGCCAGATCGACAGCGACGCCAACACCGGGGATATCCGGTTCATCAAATTTGGCGGTTTCGAATTGAGCCCCAAGACCTACAACATTCTCTTCTTTGATAACCAGGACAACATGAGCTCGCCGGTCGATGGACGCGGTATTGTCTTTTCCGCGAACACGGATGTGCTCTCCAAAGCGATAACCCTCCAGCCTTCGGCTCCGTTCGCGTATGCCCATGTGAAAAAGTCAGGGAATGCTTTCAGCATCACCTATTACCTCAGCCGTCCGCTTCGAAGTCGCGGAGACGACCAGGACGCGACGCAGTGGATGAATCTGCTGTCCGGAGCCGGAACGCTTTCCGGACATTCTCTCAGCGGAGACCGCCGGGAATTTACCGTTCTCTATACGCCGGCGCCCAGAGAGCAAAACGCCCGGATCCGCTTCCGCGCCAACAGTGTGGACATCGATCCCAGCACCGGCGTGGAGTACCTGTTGAGCAAAACCATCACGTTGCTCCTGGGCCACAAATCCATGGTGGAAAGCAACATTAATTCGGCTTTAGGCGGCAGCCTTTCACTGGTCACGGACGACGACCCCTCCACTATCGCTATCCCGTCGAACGCCCTTCGGACCAGTACCGGAGCGGCCGTGGATTCCGGAACCTCCTACGCCTTTTCCTTTACCGCCACAGATGATGAAACATCCCTCAGCAGCAGCGGGCGCGCCGGGATGCGTAGCGCCGCTCTCGGAAGCTTAATGGCTCGGGGTTCAGGCGCCTTTGTTTCAGAGGCCTATGCGGCGATGGGCGCGGCCCGTGCGAGCGCGGCAATCAATCCGCTGAGCTCTTTCTATTCCGTCCTGCTGCCGGCGGGGTTGTCCCACACATTGAATCAAACCGCCTATTTAACGCTCAGCTACGATTCGTCGGCGGACCCGAATCTAATCAATATCTATTACTTTGACGGGACCCGGTATCTGCTGGAATCCAATCAGCGTTCGGTCGATCTGGTGAACCGTACGATTACCGTCGGGGTAAGCCACTTCTCGACGTTTGTCGTCCTGGAAAACAGCGCGCCGATCGTTGTGGTGGACGGGGACAGCGCTTCCGGCGGAGAAATCGAAGTGTTTAACTTCCCGAATCCTTTTGATTTGCAGACCAAAATCAAAACGCTGACCCACGGCGGAACAACTACCTCGCTGAGCACGGACGGAACCATCATCCGGTACAAGTTCCCGGCTTCCAAGGCGGGTTCCGCGTCGATAGATATTTATGACGTGGCAGGGCAGAAGGTCCGCTCGATCAGTTTGGGCGCGCCCACCGCGGATGTTTACCACTATGTGGCTTGGGACGGCCGGAACGATGCCGGCAATAAAGTGGCCAGCGGCGTCTACATCGGGATATTGAAAGTCGGCGGGGAGAAGAAATTCTGGAAGATGGCGGTCATTAAATGATCAGGGGAATGGTATCGGCCATCCATCGGATTTGTAGGGGCGCACCGCCTGTGCGCCCGCCATTGGATTGTCCGGGCGGACAGCGGTCCGCCCCTACAGTTCTCATGTTCCTCATGTTATTCGTCGGATCTGCGGCCCTCGCCAACGACAACACCGGCACCTCCGGCGCTGTTTTCCTGAAGATCGGTCCGGGCGCCAGACCGGTAGCGATGGGCGAAGCCTACACAGGTGTGGCCGATGACATTCATTCCATCTATTGGAACCCGGCCGGACTCGGGTTCTTAAAGCGTCCCGAGTTGACCGGCATGCACATGCAGTATTTCCAGGCGATCAAATACGAATTTGCGGCTTTCGCTTACCCGACGGAGTCCCAAGGGACCTGGGGATTTGCCGTGACCAATCTGCATACGGACGACCTCGAGGCCCGAACAGAGGATACGGATGCGTCTCTGGGGCAGTTCAGCGCCAATGACAGCGCGTATTGGCTCAGCTACGCGTATCCGGTGTCTTCCAGGCTTTCGGTGGGCGCCAATCTGAAATATATCCGGCAGACGCTCAACGATGTTCAGGCCAATGCCTACGCGACAGACGGCGGTCTTCTGTATGACACGGCCTGGCATGACCTGCGCCTGGGCGCTTCGATGCAGAACCTCGGCAGCCGCGTGAAGTTCGTATCGGAGTCGGATCCGCTTCCCTTGACCTTCCGTCTCGGCGCCAGCGCTCCCGTTCCCCTCGTGAGCCGGAACCTGCGTCTGGCCTCGGATTTGATCATGCCGCGCGACCATGCCATGGGAGTGGCTGTCGGCGGGGAGTACACCGGCCGGTTAATGGACGGTCTGAGTTATCAGGTTCGTTCCGGTTACCGGACGGACAGCGACGTGGAGGGCTTGAGCGGTGTGGCGGCCGGCGGCGGATTGACCTTTGGACGCGTCAGCTTTGATTTCGCCTGGGTTCCCTTTGGAGAGCTGGGCAACACCTACCGCTACGCCATTCATATCAAGTTCGGCGCAGGAGACGTGGAAGCGCAACCCAACCTGCAGATGCAGAAAGCCCGGGCGGACGACCCGCTCATGCTATAATCTCTTCACTGCGACGTCATTCTCACCAATGGTGTCCGTAAACTCTTATGACTAAACCGCGCCGGGCAGATGTTCGAAATATCGCCATTATTGCGCACGTCGACCACGGGAAGACGACGTTGGTCGACGCCTTGCTCCAGCAGACCGGTGAATTCAAGGTCAAGCAGGATGCGGCCCAGGAAATGGTTCTGGACTCAAATGAGCTGGAACGCGAGCGCGGCATTACCATTTTGGCCAAATGCACTTCGGTCCCCTATAACGGAATCACCATCAACATCGTAGATACCCCCGGCCACGCGGATTTCGGCAGCGAGGTGGAGCGCATCCTGAAGATGGTGGACGGCGTGCTTCTGCTCGTGGACGCCAAAGACGGCCCCATGCCGCAGACCCGGTTTGTTTTGAAGAAGTCGCTTGATCTGGGGCTTTGCCCGATTGTGGTCATCAATAAGATCGATGTGCCCGAGGCCGCTCCGGCGGAAGCGCTGAACCACACGTTCGACCTGTTCGTCAACCTTGGCGCGACCGATCCGCAGTTGGATTTTCCGATTATCTACGCGTCCGGCCGTCAGGGCTGGGCAACGCTGGATTTGAAGACGCCTTCCAAAGACATGAAACCCCTGTTTGAAACCATCGTCAAACATGTCCCTCCGCCGCTGGCATTCGCGAATCAACCGCTTCAGATGCTGATCACCATGCTGGACTACAGCGATTTTGTCGGCCGCATCGGCATCGGACGCATCACCAGCGGATCCCTGACCAAGGGCCAGTCTGTAGTGCTCGTGCGTCCGGAAGGGAATGTTTCTTTCCGTGTGACCCAGCTGCAGAGTTTCTTTGGCCTGTCGCGACGGGATGTGGAAACCGCCCAGGCCGGGGACATCGTGGCGGTGGCCGGATGCGCGGACGTGACGGTGGGGCATACCTTTGCGTCGACGGAGAACCCGGTGGCGTTGCCGCCGCTGCAGATCGACGAACCAACCCTTTCCATGGATGTCCTGGTAAACGACAGCCCCTTTGCAGGGCAGGATGGGGTGTTTTTGACCACCCGCCAGCTTCGGGAACGTCTTCAGCGGGAGCAGGAAACGAACGTGGGCCTGCTCATTGAGGAAGTTGGAACCACCGGAGTATTTAAGGTGTCCGGGCGGGGGGAATTGCACCTCTCCATCCTCGTGGAGACCATGCGCCGTGAAGGATTTGAGCTGGCGGTGTCGCGGCCCGTGGTCATTTACAAAGAAGAAGACGGAAAGGTCCTGGAGCCGGCTGAATACCTGATCGTGGATGTCCATACCGATTATCAAGGCGCGGTACTGGAATCCCTTGGGCAGCGCGGTGCTGAGATGAAGAACATGGTGGTGGAGGGGACAGACCGGCTCCGGTTGGAGTATGTCATCACCGCCCGGGCGCTGATTGGATTTAAGAATGAACTTTTGACCCGCACGCGCGGCACCGGTATTATGCATCACAGTTTTTTCGGCTATATTCCTAAACAAGCGGAGATCTCCATCCGCCAGAATGGCGTCATGATCGCCAAGGAAGCGGGAGACACCACCGCGTATGCGCTTGAGAATCTTCAAGAGCGGGGCAAGCTGTTTATCGGCCCAACGGTGCCGGTTTACGAAGGCATGATCATCGGCGAGTATTCCCGCGACGTGGATGTGGTCGTCAACCCCTGCAAGAAAAAGCCGATGAGCAACATGCGGGCCTCCGGCTCGGACGATATGATCATGCTGACCCCGCACCGGACCCTGAGCCTGGAACAAGCCATCGAGTTTATCGGCCCGGACGAGCTGGTAGAAGTCACTCCCAGGAACCTCCGCCTGCGCAAAAAGCTCCGCGGATCCTCCAACCGCCGCAAAGCCGGCAGCACCGAAGCAGGAGCGTAAGGGCGCTAGGGGCTAGGGGACGTAGTTGCCTTGTTGCTTTCCCAGCGAATAAATCCACCCTAAAGCTATCTAAGAAGTGATGCCTCGCCAGCCCCGAATCGAATCCCCTGGCCTTCTCTGCCACGTCATCGTTCGCGGCATTGAACGCCGCTGCATATTTCCTGCGGCTAACGATTATGGTGATTTCGTTGCGCGTATGGCTCGTCTCTTTGGTCAAACCCGGACACCTTGCTTCGCCTGGGCACTCATGCCTAACCATATACATTTGCTTCTCATGATGGGGCTAACCAAGATCTCCAAGGTCATGCAACGCCTTCTGACCGGGTATGCGGTCAATTTCAATATTCGCTATCAGCGCACCGGGCATCTCTTCCAAAACCGCTATAAATCCATTCTCTGCAAGGAGGAAACATATTTCTTGAGACTTGTCCGCTACATTCATTTGAACCCCGTTCGGGCCGGACTTGTTAGGACTCCTCAAGACTTAGCTTCTTACCCTTGGACCGGACACGCCGCTGTTCTGGAAACCCAAAGGAATTCTTGGCAGGATGTGAATGGGGTTTTGGGGCGATTTGGTTCAAACAGAGCCACTGCCATAGCTGGCTATGAACGGTTCGTCTTGGAAGGGTGGGAGGAACCTCACCGGGATGAACTGGAAGGCGGTGGACTCCTTCGGAGCCTGGGTGGTGTGGGGGGTGCCTTAGCAGCGGCTCGGGATAACAACCGACAGATGTCAGACGTTCGCGTTTTAGGTGACGGTGACTTTGTCGAAGAAGTACTTCGGCAAGCCGATATCAGGGATCAAGCGAATAACGGATTCAAGGCCGTTTCGTTGGAGATGCTAATGCAAAAGATCGCAAAAGAGTTCAAAATCGATGCGCGGACGATTCAACTAAAGCGTCGGGAACGGAAAATTTCCAAGGCAAAGTCCATACTTATATTTGCAGCCGTGGAATGGCTTGGAAAACCATTGAAAGAAATAGCTGCTTTGACAAAAATGTCAGCAGGTTGTGCCAGCCGGGCCATGCGCCGCGGTCAGGTGCTGGCGGAACAACTCAGCTTGGCAGCTGGATTCAAAAGGCAATAAGGCAACTACGTCCCCTACGCCCTTCGTTCAAGTTGAGCCCTTCTCCCCAGAAGAAACGCATCTTAAATTCAGCACGATTCAATCATTTTTGTTCAAAATGGCGCCGAGGCGGTTTTTCCTTGAAAACTTCTCTTTGCGGGGGTAAGGGAGAACACAATGGGGCAAAAGCTGACCATCCTGCTTTTCCTGGCCGTTGTCCTGGGCGCTTTCAGCGCCCCTTCCTTTTCCGCCTCCTCCTGCGGCGATCAGGGTTTGGGCTGCAGCCAGGAAGAGAAGTGTTGCGAGCATACCGTGGCCAGCTTCACTAATGACGGCGCCAGCATGCCTCCCTACATGGACGGGAAATGCGTCCCCAAAGGGCAAAGCTGCAGCGAGTTCTGGTGCGGCAACCAGCACTGCGAAAGCGGGTTTTTCGGTGTCCCAACCGTTTGCTGCGTCAATAACACCCCTGGTCTCGTGGTCGCCTATCAATGTGCCCACTCGGAACTGAGCTGCCCAGGCAACACCCAGCAACTGACCATCCGCCCTCCCACCATCACCTCCGGTCTTCGTAACAACTAATAAGGATCACCCCCATCTGCCTTTTGTATTCTTTGAGTCCAGGAAACTGTATGGGCTCCGAAAAGACTGAACATGATTAAAATATTGATCTTGTGCGTGTTGGTGGGAGTACTGGGGTGGGGGCTTCTGTCGATGGAACGCCGGAGCCTGTATTTTCCGGATCGCCGGCTCGTCGCCACGCCGGCCGTCTATCGGCTGGCCTACGAAGATCTTCATCTGACGGCCTCTGACGGCGTCAGAATACACGGTTGGTTCATCCCGGCATCCAAGGCGCCATCCTCCCGAATCAACGCTCCTCTGGCCATCCTGCTTTGTCACGGTAATGCCGGTAATGTCAGCCATCGACTGGATAAACTTTCGAGACTTCACCTCCTTGGTGTCAATGTCCTTCTCTTTGATTATCGGGGGTATGGACTGAGCGAAGGAAAACCTTCGGAAAAGGGAACCTACCTGGATGCCGAGGCGGCTTACCGTTATTTGACGGATGTCCGGAAGATACCGCCGGATCAAATCGTGCTTTATGGGGAGTCTTTGGGTTGTGCGGTAGCCACGGAAATGGCGATGCGGCATCCTTCAGCGAGTGGGCTCATTCTGGAGAGTCCTTTTACATCAACCGTGGCCATGGCCAACATCGTCCTGCCCTGGTTCCCGGCCAGCTGGATCATCCGCAACCGGTATGACAGTCTTTCTAAAATCCCACGTCTGAACATGCCTCTGCTCATCCTGCACAGTCCTCACGATGAGATCGTCCCCTTCCATATGGGCCAGGCGCTTTATGCCGCGGCCCCCTAACCCAAAACATTCGTCGAATTGACCGGCGGCCACAACGAAGGCTACCTGGAAGCCGGCGAAAAATATCCCGAAGCCATATATAATTTCTGCCGTGACAGGCGGAATAGAGTACAGTGATAGGACGCTGATGAAAAAACGCGAGAAAAAATCCTTCTGGGCCCTGCTAGTGGTGCAGTTCTTCGGGGCGTTTAACGACAACCTGCTGAAGGTGCTGGTCCAGTTGTCGATCGTGGCCTGGGTGTTTGACGCCGGCATGCGGGAGCAGCTGGTGATCCTTGTGACCGTGGTTTTTGTGGCGCCCTTTCTTATTTTTTCCATGCTGGCAGGGCGCGTTTCCGACCGCTATGGGAAGCCCGCGGTGATCCGGGGGGTTCAGGTCTGGCAATTGGTTGTTGTTTTTGTGGCGGTCGCGAGCGTGCTGGCCAAAAGCATTCCTATCATGATGGCGTCCATTTTTCTTCTTTCCATGCAGGCCACCTTCTTCAGCCCGGCCAAGTACGGGGTGATGCCTGAGCTGATGGGCGAGGGGGAACTCTCGGATGGAAACGGCCTCCTGAACTCCGGCACTTTTCTGGCCATTCTGATCGGCACGGTGGCGGGTACCTTCCTGGTCGGATACCGGTTTGTGGCCTGCGGGTTTTTAATTCTGGGGGCTCTGGGAGGCCTGATTGGAAGCTTCTTTATGGAAAAGCTTCCGGCGGCCAAGCCGGACGAATCCTGGGCGTGGAACCCTCTCGCCGATCTGATCGCCAATTGGAAAATCATCCGTCAGGACCGGACACTGGCGCGCAGCATTATGGCCATCAATTACTTCTGGTTTATGGGATCCATCCTGGTCACCATCTATGCTCTCTATGCCAAGGACATGATGCGTGCCAATGAGGAAGTGGCGGGTTTCCTGCTGATCTCGGTGACCATCGGGATCGCGCTGGGCAGCTTCCTGGCGGGGCGGTGGTCTCGCGGGAAAGTGGAACTGGGTCTTGTTCCTCTTGGGGCGCTGGGGATGAGCTTTTTTGGATTGGATCTGTACCGGGCCTGGCATTCGCTGCCGCATGCGCTGGTCGATTTCTTCATGCTCGGGTTCTGCGGCGGCCTCTACGAAATCCCTTTGAACGCGCTGATCCAGTGGAGGAGTCCGGCGGGCGAGCGCGGGCGGGTGTTGGCTACGCAAAACTTCCTTTCCTTCGTGGCGATCCTGATCGGGGCGATCTTTCTCTGGGTCCTTGGCACGCCGCTGGGCTTAAATCCGGCGCAAATCTTCCTCGCGTTGGGCATTACTTCGCTTATGGGGACCGCGATTGTTTATAGCGTCCAGCCGGCGGCCGGGGTACGGTTTTTGCTCTACGTTTTAACGAGTTATTTTTACCGGATGGATATCGTCAATGGGGATCGTGTTCCGGCCCGGGGGCCGGCGCTTCTGGTCGCCAAACACCACCCGCCGGATGATTGTTTTTTGATCGGCATTTCCGTCCCCCGCCTGGTGCGTTTTCTCGCCAGCGATTCCGATTACCAGGCACATCCTTGGCGCTGCCTGTTGCGGGCGATGAAAGCGGTTCCTTCTCAAGCGGAGGCGAGGAAAGCGCTTCAGGAGGGAGAAGTCGTTTGTGTCTTTGTTGAAAATGGGGATTGTTCTGGCCAGTGGAAAGGGATTATTTCAGGTTTAGATGTGCCCGTGATTCCCGTGATGTTGAATGAGAAAAGCAGCTCCAAACACGTTGCCGTTGTATTTGGCGACCCGCCGAAGTAATTTTGGGCGTCAAAAAACCCCGAAATCTCTTTCGGGGTTCTCCACCACAAACCGCTGGTAGACCCGCCTTCGCTAAAAGCTATGGCGAGAATGATGCGTTTAGAATGTCAATGGAAGGTTAGGAAACCTTCTTAACGTTGGCGGCTTTCGGACCCTTTTCGGAGGGTACGATGTCGAATTCGACCGCGTCATTCTCCGCTAGGCTTTTAAAGCCCTCGGCTGCAATTGCGGAGAAATGCACGAACACATCCGCAGTTCCATCTTCCGGAGTGATAAAGCCGAATCCCTTAGCGTCATTGAACCACTTCACTTTGCCTCTTGTACTCACGTTAGTTAATACCTCAACTGTTTCAAATTCCCCGATACATTGGGGGGCCATCTCGTGAACATCTTGAGACGGACCGTCATAAAGCATACTACATTCCATTTGAAATACAAGCCCTTTTTTAGGCTTTTTCGTGATAGGGAAGGCAAAAATATACCTTGCAGAAAATTTCCCGCCTTTTACAATTAAGGGCAATGAGTATTTTTGATCCGGCAAACTATACCTTTTCTTGGTACACCATCCCCCACCTGATCAGTGGAGCGTTGTTCATCGTTCTCGGGATCATCACACTCGTCAGGGAACGCTTTTCTCTGGTGGCCCTTTCTTTCTTTATCTTAACCTTTGGCGTTGGCACTTGGCAGTTGGGGGATGCCGTGCTTTATTCAGTCAACAATCCCCATACAGCGCTTCTCGTGTGCCGCGTGGCGCTTTCCGGGACAGTCTTCACCCCCATTGGCGTGTATTTCACAGCGCTGACGATCGCTCAACAACAACACCGTTACCGGCTGTCGATCTGGATCCACAGCCTTCTGTGTCCCGTCTGGGTATGGCTCTTCACCAATACGGATTTCCTGATAAACAACACCTACCATTACTCCTGGGGATACTATTCAAAGTTCTCTAAGTTCATCGTGGTTTTTATCATCTATATGGCGGTCCTGTTCTTCAGGATGTTCCGCATGCTCTGGGAAGGCCGCCAGCAGGCCGTTCAAGAAAAACAAAAGAAACGCCTGACCGCACTCTTCGTCGCTTTTAGTATCGGTTACATCGGCGTTCTCGACTTTATTGCGGGCTTCGGCATCCCGCTTTACACCTTTGGCTGGTTCCCCACCCTGTTGCTCGTCATCCTTTGCACACGGACCATCCGTCTCTACCGGTTGGTCGATATCACACCGTCCTTTGCTGTTCACCAGATTATTCGCACCATGGCGGAGTCTCTTCTGATTGTGGACCGTGAAGGGATTATCCGTGTGGCCAACCCCTCTGCCAGTGCCCTTTTTGGACTGCCGCAGGAACCGCTTGTCGGGGCTCCCTTTCAAAAGATCAGTCAGCAACTGTTATCTTTTCAGGAATTGGAGTCTCTGATTCACCGGGGACCGTTACGAGACCGCGAAATTGTGATTCCTTCACCGGATGGCCAGAAGCGCTATCTGAGCGTCTCGGTTTCCATCGTTCAGGATGAGGCCCACCAGCCCGCGGCTTTCGTCATTCTGGCGAAGGATATCACGGAGCTTGAACGGGCAAAAAAATCCGCCGAAGAAGCCAACCGCGCCAAAAGCACCTTCCTGGCCACCATGAGCCATGAGATCCGCACGCCCATGAACGCCATTATCGGCATGGCCGGGCTGTTGCTGGACGCTCCGCTGCGTCCGGAGGAGCATGAATATGCCTCGATCGTGCGCAACTCCAGCCATGCGCTGCTGGACATCATCAATGACATTCTCGATTTCTCCAAGATTGAAGCCGGCAAACTGACTTTTGAAACGCTGGATTTTGATCTGCATCAGCCGGTTGAAAATGTCGGGGAACTGCTGGCGGCCCGAGCCCAGGAAAAAGATGTTGAACTGGCCACCTTTATTCATCCCAATGTGCCGACCGCGCTTCGGGGAGATCCCGGCCGGCTGCGCCAGATTCTGATCAATCTGGTGGGCAATGCCATTAAGTTTACGGAGAAAGGCGAGGTGGTTTTGCGGGTCCGGAAAGAGCAGGAGACCGATCAAGCCGTCACGCTGCGTTTTCTGGTCAGCGACACCGGCATCGGCATCTCGCCGGAAACCCAAAAACGCCTCTTCCAGTCTTTCACGCAGGCGGACGGCTCCACGACCCGCAAATACGGAGGCACCGGCTTAGGCCTGGCCATCAGCAAGCGACTGACCGAGATGATGGGCGGACAGATCGGCGTGAACAGCTTCCCCGGGCAAGGGTCGACGTTCTGGTTTACGGCTGTTTTTCAAAAGCAGGCCCAGCCCGCGGCCTCCCCGGCGTCCTCGCCGGACGTTTTGAAAGATGTCCGGATCCTGCTGGTGGACGATAACTCGACCAACCGCAGGATTTTGCAGGAGCAGTTGGCTCCCTGCGGCGTGAAAACAGGAGAAGCGGTCAACGGAAAAGAAGCCCTGCGGCTCCTGCAGGAGGCGGGGGCCGCCAGGACTCCTTTTGCCATCGCGATCCTGGACATGCATATGCCTGAAATGGACGGCCTGGCCCTGGCCCGGGCGATCAAATCGAACCCCGCGCTGGTAGGTGTTCATTTAGTGATGATGTCATCCGTGGGCCATCGCCTGCCGGAAGCGGCCGGAATCGAGCGCTGGCTGACAAAGCCCGTTAAAAAGGCCGACCTGCTGAACACGCTGGCCGCTGTCTTGACGGGTGAGTCTGGGCCGGAAAAGGCCTCCCTCGCCCCTCGTTCTTTATCGAGTAAGAGCCGGACCCCCAAGCGCGCCCGCATCCTCCTGGTGGAGGACAACACGTCCAACCAGAAGGTCGCCCTTCAACTTCTGGGCAAGCTGGGATACAAAGCCGATACCGTCGCCGATGGGAAGGAGGCTTTGGAAGCCCTCGACCGGATCCGTTATGACCTTGTCCTCATGGACTGCCAGATGCCCGTGATGGACGGGTATCAAGCCACCGCTGAAATTCGCGCCCGCGAAGCCAGCCAGATGCCCGCCAACACTGCCGGCGGGTGGTCGCCGGAAGTCTGGAGACTGTCTGGCGGGAAACATATCCCCGTAATCGCTTTGACCGCGAACGTTCTGACGGGGGACCGGGAAAAGTGTCTGCATGCGGGGATGGATGATTACCTGCCCAAGCCCATTGATTTCACTCAGCTGGAGGAGGCATTGGAACGCTGGATTCCTGTCAAGATTTTGCTGGCCGAAGACAACCTGGCGAATCAGAAGATCACCCTGCACCTGTTGGAAAAAATTGGTTTTCAAGCGGAAACGGTGGCCAATGGGCACGAAGCACTCTCGGCCCTGGCCCGCACGTCATATGACCTGGTGCTGATGGACTGTCAGATGCCGGAGATGGACGGCTTCGAAACCACCCGGCAGATCCGGCAAAAAGAAGACACCGCGGATCACCTCCCGATCATCGCCCTGACCGCCAGCGATCTGGAAAGCGACAAACAAGCCTGCCTGGCCGCGGGGATGGATGACGGCCTGTCTAAACCCATCAATGAAGCCGACCTCCGGCGAGCGTTTGCGCGATGGCTGCCGATGAAGCACCTGGCCGCCGAAACACCTGTGTCTTCGTCTTCTCCTTCGACCCGCAACGATCCGCTGGATCTCAAGCGCCTCTACAACTTTACCCGAGGCGACACCGAGATCGTCAAGAAGGTGTTAGGACTTTATCTTCAGGAAACCACCAAACGATTGGGACGGCTGGAGACAGCCATTCGTGAGGGGGATGCAAAGCAAGTGAGGATGGAAGCCCATGGTTGTTTGGGATCGAGCCTGAACTATGGCGCCACCGGTTTGACCAGTCCTTTCCGGGAGCTGGAACAAATGGGGGAAAAGGGCCAGTTGGATCGAGCCGCCGAAGTATATGCCGACATTCAAAATGAATTTGAAAAGGTCAAAGTATTCCTGAAAAGTTATTTCGAGTCCAACGCCTCCGGCCCGCAAAAAGCATAGGGGACGTAGAAAGCATAGGGGACGTAGTTGCCTTATTGCCTTTTGTCGCCAATAAGGTAAATAAGGCAATAAGGCAACTACGTCCCCTATGACCTTAATTCAGAAGCTTGTTACTCCAGAGCTGTTCCATGAACACCTGCCAGGGCAGGACCTCCACGGAACCGATGCGGCGAGGGGCGGGATCCCTGGAAACGACAATCTGGCGCTGAACAGAGTATTCTTCGGCGAAAGCTTTCAAGCCTCGCCAGTGACGCTCATCCGCCAATTCCGTTGATTTAACTTCTACGGCGATTTGGGCGTCTCCAAGAATAAAATCGACTTCATACCCGGACGTGGTCCGCCAATACGACAGCGGATAACGCAAACCGGAATAGTGCGCATGCGCCCGGAGTTCCATCGCCATCCAATGTTCAAAAGCTTTGCCGAAGGCTTCGCTCCTTGGCTCGATGGTCCCACGACGCAACAGCGTATTGGCCAGTCCGACGTCGAAAAAGTAGAACTTGGAAGCCTGAACGGTACGGCGTTTGGGTCGTTTGAGATAGGCGGGTAATTCCCAGCCGATCAGCGTGTCGTTCAAAATGTCGAAGTAGCTTCTGACCGTCGGAGCTGACACGCCGCAGTCGCGCGCCACATTGCTGTACTGGAGCGCCTCTCCACAGCTGAAGGCCGCGGCGTCCAGAAATCGCGAGAAGGCCGGCAGATTGCGCGTCAACGCCTCGGCCATGACTTCTTCTTTTAGATAGTCGCCGACATAAGCGTGCCAGCGCAAGCCCGCATCGTCCGCCAGATAATGCCGCGGCAGGAGCCCCTGATTCAGGGCCCGTTCAAGATTAAAATCAGGGATCTCCGGATAAACCAGCGGGAACAGTTCGTAGCGGATCGCTCGCCCGCCCAACAGATTGGCGGCGCCGTGTTTCAGCTTTCGTGCGCTTGAACCGCAGAGGATGAACCGGATCCGCTCGTTGACAATAAGCCATTGCACTTCATCGAGAAGAGTTGGGAGCTTCTGTACTTCATCAATGATAACGATCCGCTCCCGACGCCGTGGATCAGCGAGTATATTCTCGCGAAGACTGGCGGGACGTCGGCTGAAATGCTCGAATTGATCAGACAATAGGAGGTCAACATAATTGGCATCCGGCAGAAGTCCGCGCAACAGAGTGCTTTTTCCTGTTTGGCGAGGGCCCCACAAGAAGCACGAATCGTTCGATATTTCAGGCAGATTTTGTATTCTTTTAAAATTCATGAATATGCAATATTCTGCTTTCGATATTCATGAATGTCAATAGCAAAATTTTAATTCGAATGCCGATGGAAAACGTACAATAATTATCTATGCCGCGGGAGCCGATGTTTGATGCCCATTTTGAGAAGTTCCTTGACTTAATTGATCAGGAACGGAAAGCCGAACAGGCTGAAAACGAGCGCAAGCTGGATTTGCTGCCGGTTCAGGCGCGTGAGGCGCTGGGCAAGGCCATCACCCGCCTGGTGGTGGTCCGCGAAGACTTCGGCGTCGGAGGGCATCCCTTATGGGTCCTCTCCCGCCCTTCCGCCGGAGAAGAATACTCCCCGTTCCAGGCGCTGAACCAAGGCGACCTGGTCAATCTCACCTTTGCAGAGAATCCCGAAAACCGGATCAAAGGCACGCTCTACGATGTGGATCAATTCGAAGTCACCGTGGCGCTGAACGGCCCGATGCTGGATGAAGCGCCCAAGGGAAAATGTCAGCTCGATATCCTGGGAAGTGAAGCGACGTACAAGCGGATGAAGAAGGCGCTGAACACGGTGATGAGCGCCGACAAACCGTCTGTGGAACATCTCCGTGATGTTTTAATGGGAAAAGAGAAACCTTCCTATCAGGGATACGAAAGTATTTTCCCGTCATCCCCGAGTGTCTCTGTCGGGGATCCATCATGCCGTCTGACAGCCTGTCTGGATTCCCCGCCAGTGACCGCGGGGAATGACGCAAGAGAAACGACCACAAGAGACGATGGAGGTGCTCCTCGCAATGACATCTCTTTCTTTAACCTCCGCCTGAATCCTTACCAGCGGGAAGCCGTTGAAAAAGCGCTGGCCGCGCAGGATGTCGCGGTGGTGCATGGCCCCCCCGGCACGGGAAAGACGACCGTCCTCGTGGAGATCGTCCAGCAGGCGGTGGCCCGCGGCGCGCGTGTGCTGGCTTCGGCCCCGAGCAATATCGCGGTGGATAACCTGCTGGAGAAGCTGCTGGACACCGGCTTACGGGTGGTCCGGATGGGACATCCGGCGCGCATTCTGGATTCTCTGCGGCATGCCACGCTCTCGGCTCTGGTGACCGAACATGATGATCAGCGCCACATTCAGGAATTGGACCAGCAGCGCGAGCGCCTGATCCGCCAGCTCCACCGCGGCCGCGGCATGGAATGGGCGGAGCGAAAGCAGATCCAGCGCGAGATCCAGGCGCTCTGGCAGGAGGCGCGAGACATCGAGTTCGGCATCGGCAAACAGATCCTGGCGCAGGCGGATGTCGTCCTGGCCACGCACGGCGGCATCGCCAAGCCGATCCTCAAAAAACCGTTCGATCTCCTGATCATGGATGAAGCGTCCCAGGCCACCGAACCCCTCTCGTGGATTCCCATTCTCCAGGCGAAGAAAGTCATCATCGCCGGCGATCCGCTGCAGCTGCCTCCGACGATCTATTCCGAAGAGACCAAAAAACAGGGCCTGGGCGTGACCCTTATGGAGCGCCTCCAGAAAATCCTTCCGCCGGAGGGGCAGACGCTCTTGCGCATCCAGTACCGGATGCATGAAACCATCATGGGTTTTTCCTCCCGGCAGTTCTATGACGGGAAGCTGGAGGCCGACGACTCGGTGCGGCGGCACACCGCCTCCGAGATGCCGGATGTGACGACCAACGCGCTGACGCAGAACCCCCTGATGTTCGTGGACACCGCGGGCGCCGGCTACGAAGAGTCCTGGAATGAACTGCTCGAGAGCCGTGAAAACGAGGGCGAAGCGAAACTCGCGCTCTATTTGTATCAGCAGCTGCGCGAAAGCGGGATCGTAGCCCGGGCCATGGCGCTGCTCACGCCGTATGTGGCGCAGGCGCGTTTGTTGCGGAACCTCGTCGGCCCTGACCGTTCGATCGAGATCGGCAGCATCGACGGCTTCCAGGGGCGCGAAAAGGAAGTAGTGATCCTGTCGCTGGTCCGGAGCAACCACCGCGGGGAAGTCGGTTTTCTCGGCGACACGCGGCGCATGAACGTGGGCATGACGCGCGCCCGGCGCCTGCTGATCGTCCTAGGGGACTCCACGACCCTGGCCCGGCACCCGTTTTATAACCAGTTCATCGAATACGCCGATGCCCACGAGGCCCATCATTCCGCCTGGGAATGGATAAACGAAGCGCGGTTTTGATAGGATAGCAACGCTCAAATGCCCTTCGACTTCGCTCAGGGCTATGGTGAGTGGAGCCCTTCGACAGGCTCAGGGTGCTGAGCGAAAGTCGAAGCACAAAGCGGAATCGAACCATGCCGAAAACATTCATCCTCGACACGAACGTCCTCATCCACGATCCGGAAGCTCTATTTACATTTGAAGGCAGTACCGTTGTTATCCCGCTCACGGTTGTTGAAGAGCTGGACGGTTTAAAGCGGGGACACGATACCCGCAGCCGGAACGCCCGCTCAGTGTCCCGTTACTTGAACGATCTCCGCCAGCACGGCAAGCTGTCCGAAGGAGTTCCGCTCGAACATGGAGGGCGTCTGCGGGTCGAAGTGGCCGCGCACGCCGCTCTTCCTCCGCTTTTTGCTGATCACTCAAAGGACAACTCCATTTTGGGAACCGCGCTGGCCCTGTCGCAAAAGGGCGAAAGCGTTGTTTTCATCACCAAGGACATCAACCTGCGCATCAAGGCCGAAGCCATCGGCCTGACCGCCGAAGATTACGAAAAAGAAAAAGTCTCTCCGGACCAGCTCTACTCCGGGTGGCGGGACCTGCTGGTCCCCTCGTCTCAGATCGATCAATTTTTCAAAACCAAACGCCTGGACCCGCCTCCCTTGAAGCCGGTGCCGGGATCACCGGACGGCACCGTGGTGAAGTGGATGCCCAATGAAATGGCGATTTTGCACAGCCAGGAGGGGGATTCGCAAAGCGCTTTGGTCCGATACGACGCCAAGACCCAGAAAATGCTTCCACTGCTTCATGCCAATGCCAAGCCGTGGGGGCTCAAGCCCCAGAACACCGAGCAGAAGTTCGCGCTGGAGCTTCTCCTGGATCCCAAGGTGGAGCTGGTATCCCTCGTGGGGGTCCCCGGAGCCGGCAAAACGCTTCTAGCCCTGGCCGCGGCTCTGGAGCAGATCCTGACGGAAAAAACCTACCGCCGGCTGCTCGTGGCGCGGCCGGTGATCGCGGTCGGGCAGGATATCGGTTTTCTCCCCGGCACGAAAGAAGATAAGCTGGAAAGCTGGATGGGGGCCATCTACGACAACCTGAATTTCCTCATGGACAATCCCGACAACCCGGGGACGGCTGACGAGGAAGAAGGATCGTTGTTTGAATCCGGCAAGATTGTGGTGGAAGCGGTAACGTTTATGCGGGGCCGCAGCCTGCCGAACCAGTTCATCATCATCGACGATGCCCAGAACCTGACGCCCCACGAAATGAAGACGGTCATCTCCCGCGTCGGCCAGGGATCCAAGATCGTGGTGACCGGAGATCCCTATCAGATCGACAATCCCTACCTGGATTCGGCGTCCACGGGGCTGGCGAACCTGGTTGAAAAATTCAAAGGCCAGCTCGTTTACGGCCACATGACCTTCTCGAAGATTGAGCGCAGCACGCTGGCGGCGCTGGCCTCCGATTTGTTGTAGGGGCGCACCGCTGTGCGCCCGCCCATCCAATTCAGTGTGAATACCCTAACATCATTCTGCTCCGATGTTTTCATCTAACGTCTTGATCGGGCGCACAGCGGTGCGCCCCTACATTCTCACGTTGATCGTCCTGGGAATCGGCACCTTCCTCCGCTTCCATGCCCTGGACCGTCAAAGCCTCTGGGACGATGAGATGTCCACGCTCCAGACGATCTCAACCCCTCGGAGTGAGTTGATTCATCGTTTCCAGACCTACGAAATCCACCCGCCGCTGTATTTCTTTCAGATGAAGCTCTGGCAAAAAGCCGGGGCACGCTCGCTGGTCAATTTCCGCGCCAACTCGGCTTGCTGGGGCACGCTGTCCCTGCTTTTGATCTTCCTTCTGGGGCGCCGTTACGGCGGGCCCTGGGCCGGTTTGTGGGCGAGCGCCTATGCGGCTTTTTCACCCTATCACTTGTCCTACAGCCAGGAAATCCGTCCGTATGCGTTGGCCATCGTGATCGCGTTGGCTGCGCTGTTAGTCTTGGAACAAGTGGTTATAGGGGACGTAGTTGCCTTTTTGCCTTATTGGCGAAAAAAAACAATAAGGCAAAAAGGCAACTACGTCCCCTATGTTCCCTATGTTTCTTTATGGGTGATCCTTACGATCCTCTGGACCGCCCAGTTTTTCACGCATTACTGGGGCGCCTTTGTAGTATCCGCGCAAGCCCTCTATGCCTGGACGCGGCTGCTGGAGCGCCCGGCACGGATGCGGCTCCTCCGATCCGTGCTGATCGCGGGGGGATTGTTCTGCCTCTGGCTACCGATTCTGTTGGCCCAGATGGAGGTTGTTCCAGCGCTGTCTTTCTGGGTGCCTCGCTTTTCATTCGCCAGTCTTTTGCAAACGTTCGGGGCGTTCAGCGGAATCTACTTTAATATGGCCTCCAGCACGTTTTACCTGCCCACGGTTACCGGCATTTTTGCTCTGCTGGCGCTGGCGCACGGCTTGGCGCTCGTGCACGGGCTTCGCCGCGGTCCCTCCGCGTTACGGTACTGGCTGTGTGTCGGACTGGCGATTCCCTGCCTGATCAGTCTCTGGAAACCAGCCATTTTTCTCTGGTACCGCTACACGTTCCATCTGTACCCGGCTTTTTGCCTCCTGTTGGTTCTGGGGGCCTTGCGATGGCGGCCGCGCGCTCTGGGGATTCTGCTGCTCGCCACCTGCCTGGGGACGCAACTCTGGGGAAGCGCGATCTATTTTACCCGGTGGCAGAAGGCCAACCCGAAAGCGGTTGTTTCCTATATCCACTGGCTCCGGCAGCCGGAATCGATCGTGGTCCGGCCTTTTTACTTTGCCAGGCTTTTTCAGTTTTATGACCAGGGGACCCTTCCGGTCATCGACCAGCACCTGCTGGACAGCGTGGAGAAGCGCGCGGCGCTGAAGGGGAAGAAGATCATCCTGGTCGCTTTTAATGTCCCGTATGACCCGGTGACGGACGCCCTGCTCAGTGAATTTAAGGTGGTCTCCGCGCAAAATTTCCCGGGCCTGGCGCGTCTGGGGATCACCGTCTATCAGCTGGAATAGCGGGCCTGATCGACGCCGGAAGCGGGTATAATTAGTTTACAGCCCGTCATCCCCGGTCGTCACCCCCGAATGTCTCTGTCGGGGGTCTAAGCAGCCGTTACGTCAGGAGTAGATTCCCCGCCAACGACCGCGGGGAATGACAGAGGAAAAATGGATATTAAACGCATCGATGAGGTGGAGTTCCTTCAGCTGAAAGAGGAGTGGAACACCCTCTTAGGCCGGAGTTCTGCCGATAATGTATTTCTCCGCTGGGAGTGGATGTACACCTGGTGGGAGATTTTCAAAAAACAGCGGACGCTGTTTATCCTGACGGTCCGGCACGAAGGCCGTCTCGTTGGGGTTGCCCCTTTTTATATAGAACCCGCGATTTTCCCGATGCCCCGTCGTCTCCGCTTCTGCTCAGAGGAACTGTCTCCCGATTACATGGACATTATCGCGGAGAGGGGGCAGGAAGCGGGAGTCCTGTCAGGGATCGTAAAATTCATCCGGCAGTGCGGCCGCGAGTGGGATGTCATCGCGTTGGACAATCTGCTCGAGGGGTCTCTTCTCCTGAGCGATCTTTCTCTCTTCAGCGATTATGCGGTCGTCAAAGAGGCCACCCATGTCTGCCCCTATGTGAAAATCACCGGTTCTTTCGATGAATATTATAAGGCCCGGCCGGAACTCGTCAGCTTCAAGCTTGTCAAGAAACTGAATAAACTGCGCGATCAAATGAATGTCGTTCACCGCATTATCCGCGACGAAGACGTTCTTTCCAAAGGAATTGACGATTTATTTGATCTGCATGAAAAAAGGGCCGGAGACAAGCACATGCATTCCAGTTTTCTCTCGGCCGACATCAAACGGTTCCACCAGGACGTCAGCCGTCTCTTTCTGAAAGAGGGACTGCTGAATTTCCATTTTCTCTACAGCGGAGACACCCCCGTCACCGCCCGCTATGGGTTCATTTACAAGAACAAAGCCTATTGCTATCAGAACGGTTTTGATCCAGAGTGGAAAAAGTGGAGCGTTGGCGCTGTCCTGACACTCCTCGTCATTGAACAGGCTTTTAAAGACAGGCTGGATGAATTCGATTTTTTAAAAGGGGCCGAAAGCTACAAGAGTCTCTGGTCCAACGGAGTACGCGAGGAAATGCTGCTGATTATTTTTAACGGGAGCCTGCGCGGTTCTTTATGCCGGAAGATGGCTGATCTGAAATCCGCTTTAAGAAGCGCGAAACACGTCGTACTGCATCCCTCAATGCGGGGACCCCACCCTCCGGCGTAACGCTTTCCGGCAGATCGCTGAGGTTTGGTTCATGAGCTTGTGCCAGGTAAATTCCGCAACGTCCGTGGCCAGCCGGATCCCGCCTCGAAATCCCAGCGGATACCCTCGAAGGACGACGCAACGATTCTGCTCCTGTGTCCATTGCTCTTTCCAGGGCTCCATCTCTCCCAGGAAGGCGATGGAGGAGAGACCGCGCGTGGCGGCGTGGCGGATGGTTTCCTGCATGAGCAGGTTGCCGGGCGAGCAAGCTGAAAATTTATCGTTATAGCCGATCTTCATAAGCCACAACCGGTGGCCGGTTTCAATCGCAATCTGCATCGCCGCGGCCCGGCCGTTGATGTGCAGGAAGCACAGGCGCAAGGTCCCTGCCTCGCAGGCGGCCGCGGTATACCGGCGGTAAAACGTTCCTCTCAAAGGGTCCAGCGCGAGTGCCGTTCCCGCCTTCCCTTTCCAGCCCGCTGCTTCGACGGCGAAGGCTTTCTCCAGAAGCGGTTGGAGAGTGGCGGGAGTTGGCGTCACGACTTCCGAAGTCACCGTTCCCAGTTCTTCCGCAATGCGCCGCGCTCGATGCAGGTACGCGCGGCGCTTTGAATTGAATTTGCTCTCCGGTTCCGCCCAACTGGGATCGAGGGTGATCCAGGGCCAGGGGTTCCCGGGACGGGCAATCAGCATCCCCCGCCGGCGATACGCTTTCGCCAGCGCATTTGGCAGAAGAGAATCCGCCGGGACGCGTCTCAGGGAGAGGGGAATTCTCAAACCAACGATAGCCTCAGCCAAGACAGGTAGAACGTCCTCGTTTGCGTAGAGCACATCTGTCGGTTCGGAGAATTGGGACGCCCCGAGCATCTCTGCGCCGGCTTTTCCAGCGGGCTGGACCAGAGGCGCGATCGCCACGACATCATTCCCCTCTTCGACTACGACGATCCGAAGTTCCCCGTTTTGCGTGAAGGCTGAAGCACAGGCCTGCCACCAGATAAACTGCTGCATCGGCAAATGGGGGGGGCGCTCCAGCTGAACCCAGGCCGGGCGCAATTTGTTGAGATCTTCCTGATTTTGAATAATACGAATCGTCATCGCTTAAGCAGTCGTTTGAGCAGGTGCAGCCTATTCCTGAGGCGGATCTGGAATTGATTGGGGAGGAAAGAAAGGATCAGAATTCCCCATGGACGCAGTCTGTAAGGTTCGCGCAGAAGGCCCTTGAGCAGGAATGGCCGGGCCTTTTGAAATTCTCCCAGGTCCACGTAGGCCTGGCCAATCCAGAAATAAGAGAAGGTAAGCCTGGCATTGATCATTCGCCCGGGAAGTCGTATGCGGTCCCGGTCCTGCTTCAAAACGGGGAGAATGGTGTTCAGATTGTTCAACGCGATGTGAATCATGTATCCCGGGTGGGACAGCGCGTCGTTCATCCCGACCTGATACCGGATGCTTGAGACGTCGAGAAAAGCCACTGGTCCTTCTCGGCACGTTCTTAAGTGGAAATCGTAGTCTTCCCCGGAGACTTTCAAATTCACGTTAAAACCCTTCACGCGCTGTAGCCGCTCCCGTGTCAAGAGCGCTGTCGATGTATGGACGAGATTCCCTAGAATCATTTCCGAAAAAATATCACCGGCAAATAAGCGGGTTCCTTGAACCTCGGCTGGAGCTTCGGGCATGACCTTGCGGATATCCCAGGAACGGTCGAAAAGCTTTCTCTGTCCCAGTACTTCATAAGCGCCATACATGGTCTTCAAGTATTTCGGCTTCACGATCGTTCCGTCCGGGCCCACCGCGTCCATGTCGGTCTAGATCATCCCGACGCCAGGAAGGAAGTTCAGGCAGGCCAGTTGGACCGAGAGTTTCCAGGGATACCATTCATCATCAGAATCAAGAAGCGATATGAATTCGCCCCGGGCGAGCGAAAGCCCATGGTTGCGGGCGGCCGATACGCCGGCATTCTCCTGATAAACATACCGGACCCGTGGTTCCTGCGCGTAAGCGGACCGCATCAGTTCCCGGGTTTCGTCCGTCGATCCATCGTCCACGACGATGACTTCGACGTTCCGGTGGGTCTGATTCAAGATACTGTCGATCGCGCGCCGGAGGCAGTAAGCGCGATTGAACGTAGGAATAATAACGCTGACCAGCTGGGTTGACATAAATTCTAGCGTCCTTTGTCTTTACGTAACATGCAGGCCGGCTAAGAGCTCCTTAAAATAATGCTCGGGCATGGTCGGGTCAACCGATAGTCGTCTCAGGGTAAACGGATCCGCGCCGGGAACGTTCAGCCCGGCTTCCGCCGTCACAGCCGTCTGGTATCCGCACCGGGCGATGTTTTTGATAACCGCGTCGTTCAGATCGCTCCAACGGCCGTAGGGATAACAGAAATGCTGAATCGGGTGCCCCAATTCTTCTTCGATCCGGCGCTTGCTCTCCTCAATTTCCCAGAGGAGTTTCTGTGCATCCCCAATCCGCGACAAAACCGGATGGGTGACGGTATGCCCCCCGAAATCAACCCCGTTTTTCGCCAGATGCCGCATGTCCGGCCATTCCAAAGGCAGCATCTCCGGCGGCGGTTCGCCGGGAGACTCGACATCCAGCCGTTTCAGTAAGTCTTGGATCACCGGTTCACGGTCCTGGTCGCTCAGATTCTTCAGAACCGCCCCGATCTGTGTAATGGCGCGGTCGCGTTCTTCCCCGGTTCCAAGCGGCCACTCCTCGGGCGGTTGACCCGGCAGAAGAGAAAGCTGGAGCACCTGTTGTTGAGTCCGTCCAACCGCATATACAATCCGGTCCCACCAGAAGAGAAACTGCCGGTCGAGAAACCCGCTCACGAGAAAAACAGTAACAGGGATCTGATGCGCATAAAAGACAGGGTAGCCGTTCAGAAAATCGCGGTTGCCGTCGTCGACCGTGACCGCCAGGGCGTTCGGCGGGAGCAGCGTCCCCTTGTACAGAAATTTGGCGATGTCTGTTAAGGTTACGGCATGATAATAGCGACGGATATGGGCGCACTGCTTATCCAGCGCTTCGGACATCCCGGCCTTGCCGGCCGGAAAATCGTGGTACATCAGTATCCGGAAGGATTGCCGCTTCCAGTAACGAACCCCCGTCAGCCCGCCGGCGTTGTGGAGCAGCGCGCGGACGGCGGTTTTCGCGAAAGACGGTAGCTTCATGACGGGATCGAGGCCGTCAGCGCGGCGGATTCGAGGCTGACGTTGAGTTCAGAATAAATTTCTTCGAGACGCCGCATCCACTTTGTCTGGGTAAACTCCTGCGTGACGCGTTCTTGGAAACGCGCCGCCTGAGCGCTGAGCTTCGCCGAACCTTTTTCGGACAATAACCCCTGCATTTGCAGAGTCGCCGTTGCTGTTGGTTCGTCGAGCGGGACCCGGATGCCGTAGCTCTCGTCCGGCAACAGGTCCGAGACGCCTCCAACCAGCGTGGCCATCACCGGTGTTCCTGCCCAGCCGGCTTCCACCAGATTGATGGGCAGGCCCTCGGCCTTGGAAAAGGAAAGCAGAAGATCCAGCCCGGACAACTCATCCGCCAGGGTATTCCGGTACCCCATCCAGACAACCCGTTTTTCCAGACCCAGCTCGCGGGCCATGTCGCGGAGGCGGCTTTCCAGCGCGCCTGATCCAAAAATCAGGCATCGCCACTCCCGGGCGGCAGGTAAACGATTAAGACCGGACAACGTCTGCAGAATCCGGGCATGGTCTTTCTCCGCAGAAAGGCGTCCAACGACGCCAAAGAGGAACAGGCGATCCCGCTCCGCCTCGGACGGGAGCCAGAGGGCGCGGCTTCTCCGGGATTCTTTCGGACGTTCTTCTCCGGCGATTCGCCGGCCGTCGATGCCGTTCAAGTGAAGACGGGCTTTCGCCAGATCAATTCCTGAGCGCAAAAGACATTCATAATCCGCGCTGGAAACCGAACAAATACGATCAAATGTTTTGAGCCAATAGCGGCGATAAATCCATTCATAAACGCGTGTTTTCAAATCCGGCAGCCCGCGAACACCGTGATGCGTTGAGACGATGGGGAACCGGCGCCGGGCTCCATGACGAAAGGCTTGAAGGAGATACAGGGAAGCCTTTGGGCCGTGCGTATGGAAGAGAGCGGGATCTCGTTCTTGAATGAGAAGACTCAATTCTTTGGCCGCCCGGCGGTCCCACCGGCCGCGTACGGCCACGGTGTGATAGGGCAGATTCAAGGAACGGCAGAATTCTCCGAGCGGATCTGACTTCCGTAAGTGAGCGATCCGTTCTTCGAGCAGGTTGACGATAAGAAATGGGGTGGAAAAGCGGGCCAGTGCCGGCAAAACAAGCCGTTCAGGGCCGCTCACCACACTCGTATTGAACAAATGAATAATGGGTCTCATTTAATATCGCTTTTCGGGTTTGGTTTGACGGGGTGCGAGACGTCTGGTTCAAGGTTGAAATCGATCTATTTAATGATAGCTAATTTCCCTCGGAAATTTTGGCTGTTTGGGGCCTTAACGAGATAAATATAAAGCCCGGAAGCAACGTCGTCACCGGAATCATTGGTCAAGTCCCATGTGGCGATGGTCCCGGAGACCGGAGGATTTTTGACCCAATGGCCGGAAACCGTGAAGATTTTGACGGTGGCGCCGGCGGGAAGGTTGTCAAACACGATCTGTTTTGGATAACCGCGATCGGGGCGCCAGGGATTTGGGTAAGCCCGAACAGCGGCTGACGGAGCGGTCGGGCCGGCGGCCGGCACACTTCCGAGCATGTTGGCGAGCTGCAGCCGCGCCGCTTCCCAGGCATCGGGATTGGTGGACCAGCTGATGTCGGTGAGAACGTAGGTCGGATCGCTCGGATTGTCTACG